>NZ_BAAGYM010000004.1:0-301424 GCF_054779315.1 Niabella aquatica | reverse complement strand
CTCGGGTGCCAGTTCCTTCATAGTTCTGCCCATGGCGTTTTCGAGCCTGGTTTGTTTAATGAAAGCAGGATTAGCTTCCAGGAAGCAATAGTCATTCGGTTCATCATCTTCATTGAATATGACATCAATAATGACGAACCCTTCATCAATTGCATTAAATAGCATTAAATATTTTGTCTCATTTTCAGACAATATAACGTTATCCATTTTTGCTGCTCGTTTTCTTTCCAGATGAGCAGAAAGATACTGTAAAAATCAGATAGAAAAAGGTTGGGGTTGGATTACGGTTAGTAACTTCTTGAGAACCAATTAAAATTATTGTCGTATTTTTTGACCGTTGCTTTCAATAATTTCTAATGCTTTTTGCAATGCCTTATTTTTTGAATAGCAATATCTGGTCCAGATAAAAGGTATCAATTGTATTGTTCTTTTTATTCAAACATTTCAGTTGTTACTGGACTGGCTTATTATTTATAACGGTACTTTAAAATACGAGATCTATATAAAATCTTAGTTTACTCAACTCAGTATATAAATGCCTCAGTTCGGAAATATATTTTAAACTCATTTATCATACCCGTTTTGATTTTATCACCCCTAGGCAATAATCTGATACCTTTAATTTTCACCACTTCACCCAAATCAATAACCACCATGTGTGGATAAGGAGTTGCGCCGGAATCAGTTGCTGTTTGCCAGATAATAGTCTCCTGGTTATCAAATAAACGGTCGGCTGTTTGAGACTCCGGTAAATTCTCGCTATCCGCATACAAAACATTCCAGTTCAGGGTTGATAAAGGGTTACCGTCTTCTCCCAGGATCTCTATCTCCGCCAAACCCGCTACTTTATCTCCGGGGGTTTGCGGGCTTACTGCTTCTATACAGAAATAACGGCCACAAAAAGTATTATTAAACCTTATCTCTTTCCACCCGTTTCCTTTTGGCAATATACCAGTAAAAACAGGTTGTTGATTGGAAAGATCTAACTGCTGACCCGGCTTACGATGTAATGCGGTAGCATCCGGTTTTATGCGATCTAAAATTGGTTTAGCCACTCCATTAATTACCGGGGATGCAGTTTTTTCAATATCCAATACAACAATTTCGTTCTTCCCTCTATGCAACCAGCAGCCAGGCAGGTATAATGTTTGTACCGGGCCTATGTTCCAATAACGCCCCAGGTTATGCCCGTTTACCCATACCATTCCCTTGCCCCAGGTGGACATATCCAGATAAGTATCCCCGGTGGTTTTGAGTTCAAAGGTTGCCTTGTACCACCCTGTTCCACTTATTGCTTTTTGCTGATAGTTTTTATTACTTTGAAACTGATAATCCACCGGCAAATTACAGACAGACCAATTGTTTAGTTCAACTCTTTTAATTCCGTCGAACAGCTCTACAGACTTAGTGATTCCTTTCCTATCTAATATGCCTTCACCATAGTTTACACGTCCTTCTGTATCTATCAATATATCCAATACGTCACCTTCATTTACAGGGGATATAGTTATTTCGTTGCCTTTTATCCTCCTGTCTATTTTGCCTGCCAGCTGCTGATTGATGAATATCATTGCATAATCATGCACATCTGTAATAATTAATTTTTGACGAACACTACAGGCTTTTAGTTTTGTGCGATATAAGATACTGCCCCATCCCTGGTTAAAATATTCCATCGTTTTTATACCTGTTACTTGCTTTGCGGGTGGCAGGTTTTCAAACAAGCCTGCAGTTTCTTTAAACCTGATTTCGGGAATAGTAATGGTTTTAACCGGCATTGCAGGTACCGGAGCCAGTGTTTCGCCGGGGTTCAGGTGATTTTTGAGCAGCTCCCTGATAGCATAAAATTTCTCTGTAGGGTTTCCTCCTTCATCTATCGGGGCATTATAGTCGTACGAGCTTACATCCGGTGCATAGGGCGGTGTATTGGCCCCTGCCCATTGTCCGAAAGAAGTACCCCCGTGCGCCATATACAAGCTAAAGGAAATACGCCTCTCCATCATATCTTTCAGGCTGCCAATAAAGCTTTTTACATCACGTGCCTGGTGCGGCCGCCCCCAGGCATCAAACCAACCAGTCCAGTACTCGCTGCACATCAGCGGAGCAGTAGGATTAACTTCCTGAAACCTTCTGAACTGTTCTTCTATATTTGCACCAGCCCCGAAATTTAATGTACCGGCCACTCCCTCTACGTTGTAATTATTAAAGTTGGATGACCAGTCGCAACGAAACAACTGTACTTTATCAAAGCCCGAAGTACGCAGCACATCGCGCAGCTGTGTCATGTATAGGCCATCATTACCCCAGGTACCATATTCGTTTTCTACCTGTACCATAATAATATTGCCGCCGTTCTGTATCTGATAAGGCGAAAGTATTTTACCCACTTGGCGGAGGTAATTTCGGACAGACTGCATATAAAAAGAATCGTCTCTGGTCCGTACTTTTAAATCATCTTTTTTTAACAACCACCATGGTAAGCCTCCCATATCCCACTCGGCGCATACATACGGGCCCGGACGTACTATGCAATACATGCCATTCTTCTGAACGAGTTGTACAAATGCTGCAATATCATTTTGACCGGTAAAATCAAATGAACCTTGCTTTTGTTCGTGTATGTTCCAGAAAAGATAAATACAGATGGTATTCATGCCCATGGCCTTGCATAGCTGTATCCTGTGCTCCCAATATTCTTTGGGAATACGTGGATAGTGCAGCTCTGCTGCCCGAACTACAAAAGGTTTGCCGTTGAGCAAAAAGACTTTATTACCTGTTTCAAAACTTAAGTTGCCCGGATATTGAGCTGAAACGGACATTGATATTATTAGTGACAGAAATAATACTCTTATCAGCCTTTTATAATAAGAATTCATTTAGTATGTTTAAATAGCTTTTGCGGAAAAATCAAAACTTATACTCCTTCAAAAATATCACTTATTCTTTTTACTATCTCCATACAGGCCCTTCCATTATGATAGGGGCATTTCCACATACCAGCTTTATCTTCTCCCTGCATTCTGGAGTAATCTGCATTCACTCCCCAATACCATTCCCCATGGCTGACATCAAACAAATATTGTTTAATGAACTCCCAGCTTTTTACAGACTGGTGCAAAAACTGCCGATCTTGTGTTAACTCCCAGGCATTAAAAAATCCAACCATAGCTTCTGCCTGCGGCCACCAATGCTTCTGCTTCAGCAAATGATTTTGCTTTACATCATATTCGTGCCACATGCCACCGTCTGCATCTAAACCCTCGGCAGCGGCGTTGGCCATCTGTACTGCCCGCTCTTTCATTTTCCCGATCCATTTTTCTTCTCCTGCTATCTCGGCACATTCCTGCAAAAGCCAGGCAGCTTCTACATCGTGCCCGTAAGAGATCATGTTTCCCTGTTCCTGCCATTGGTCATTAAAAAACAGCTTCAGATGAAATGTTTCAGTATCTATGATATGCTTATCAAAAATAGATAGCAGCTCAACAATCTTTTCTTTCAGTCCTGCATCGGGCCATGTCCTGTACAAATTTGCAAAACCTTCTATTACGTGAAGGTGCGTATTCATAGTTTTACGCTCGTTGGCATCTTTCTCGCTTAAACGCAGATCCGCTATTTGTCCCCATTCCCTGGTGAACGCTTCTATGTAGCCACCGAAAGCAGGTTCATAACCATACCTTACAGTTCGCCGGTAAATATCAATAGCCAAATCAAGCGCTTCGGTATATCCTGTTGCCAGGTAATATTCGCTCAATCCGTAAATGCAAAAACTTTGCGCATACACCTGCTTTTTAGTATCCAGCGGCTTTCCATCATGAGTAATGCTCCAATACACACCGCCATGCTCTCTATCCAAAAAATGATCGCGGATATATTCATAGGCTCTTTTCCCCATTAATAAATCCGCTTTATTTTTCCCTTTATTGTAAGCGGCCGAGAATGTCCATAAAATCCGGCTGTTCAAAACAATACCTTTAGGCGCCTCCCAGTTGTGTATATTATCGCTATCTATCGCGCCAATAAATCCGCCGTTCTTTTCATCCAGGCATTGAGCGCTCCAATAAGAAAGTATATTTCTCAACTCGCCGGATACCTCATTTCTGTATTTTCCTAAAACACTTTTAGCGTCCATCATTTTTTACCTGGTATTATGACCTGTTCTTCTTTCTTCTAATACTGATGCTATTTCCTTAAGTTTTTTCTCATTTAATGGATAAGCAGCAATAAACAACATAGATATTAATGCCGCTGCAGCCGGCAGAATGCTTAACATCAAACGGATACCCTCTTTAGCAAAAGCCGTTTGCTCTACATTTGCCCTGAACCCAAAATAAGCCAGCAACAGGCCGCTTGCCCAACCTCCCACGGCCCAGCCCAGCTTTTGAGACATAGACGATGCAGAAAAAACCAGCCCTGTAGCCCTCCTCCCCTGTTTCCATTCTGAATAATCAGCAGTATCCGCATACATTGACCATAAGAGCGGAAATACGCTTCCGGCACACATACTTATTATAAATTGCAATGTCAATATTACCCCGGTATCGCTTACACCAAAGAAATACAAAGCACCGCTAAACATTGCTGCCAGCAGCATTGCCATAAAAAAAGTGTGCTTTTTACCTATCCTGTTGGCAACAGGCGTAGCCAAAACAACACCAACAATATTAGCCGCCTGGCCCAGCACGAGGTATAAAGTAGTCAGCGACATTGACATACCCAGGAGCGACATCTGTGCCTCATTGGATTGCCCTATGTAGTATTTAAAATAGTAAATAGCCACACCGTCACGGATCGTGTTAAATAACAACGTTGCCACACCTGCTCCTAAAAGTATCCACCAGGGCTTGTTAATCCACAGGTCCTTTACATCTTCCTTTAACGTTGATTGTTCTTCCATCGCAGGTTGTATACGCTCCTTTGTACCTGCAAAACATCCAATAAAAAAAAGGGCCGCCATCATACCAAAAACCACGATCGCATATATCCATCCTTTGGAAGAAGTAAGCGATCCTCCGCCAAAAGCCTTTACCAACGGCTCTATCAGCCATAAGGCTACCAGGCTTCCCACAAAGGCAAACACCATACGCCAGGATGCCAGTGTTGTCCGTTCTTTACCATCGGCAGACATGACACCAAGCAAAGACGCATACGGTACATTGATGAGTGAATAAACCATCATCATAAGTGAATAAGTAATGTAGGCATATACCAGCTTTCCTGCTGCTGAAACATCCGGCGTATAAAATGTAAATACGCCTATTACGGCAAAAGGTATGGCCACCCAAAGCAGGAAAGGCCTGAATTTCCCCCATCTTGTGGAAACCCTGTCTGATATTACACCAACAACAGGATCAAAAAAAGCATCCCATACTTTTGTTGCCAAAAACATAGTACCGGCAGCTGCTGCTGTAATGCCAAACACATCTGTGTAAAAGAAAAGCAGGTACATGCTGAATATCTTCCAGAACATAGAAGATGCCGCATCGCCCAGGCCATAGGATATTTTTTCCTTTATGCTGATTTTCCGGCTCATCGTTTTTATTTTATCTGGTATATTTTTGAATGAGCCGCCAGGTGCTCTTATCATTGTCAAATATGGAGTTGAGGCCCTGCTCTTCCATAGGCGGATCACCAGTGTAATCATCCCCTTCCTTCCAGTAATTCTGCCCCTTTACGGGCCGGCCGGTGCCCGCAAACGACCAAAAATTTAACCCGGCCAAAACATCATTTTTTTCTTTGCTTTTTTGCCAGATTTCAAATATTGCGTTCAGGTATTCATCACGCAGGCTTACGGCAGTTCGGGGATCAAAACGATGGTCATTCCGCGGAAGGCCAAACTCTTCAATGATCAACGGCTTGTTTAGTGTCCTTGCTATATCTTCATGCGTTGCTATATAAGCGGTTGCTCTATTCTTTATCGTGCCGATAGCGCCTTTCATTTCGTCTTGTTTAAACCATCCCCAGTTTTTAGGCCATATATGAATTGTAAGGTAGTCTACATTCCTGTCATCATGAATTCTTTCAAACAAACCCAAATCGCCATCCGTTCCCATATATCCCTCGTGGCCTATGGATACCAGGTGATGCTTATCCAGCCTCTTAATAAATGCGGCGCTCTGCCTGATCCATTCAACATATTTTTCATTTGCGCGTGTCCGCATTGGCCTTGGTTCATTAGCCAGTTGCCAGGCCATGATAGCCGGATCGTCTGTATATTTTTTGCCGGTAACCGAATTAGTACGTGTAATAATATGTTCCACCTGCTTCAGATAAGCTTCCCTACATGGTTCACAATCATAAAAACGGGAGGTAACATCTCTTACTTCCTCCCAATCCAGCTTTCGCTGCACCATGCTATCAGATACCAATCCAAACCAGTTCACATACTGCAAAAAGCCTCCTGTCCATTCCCAGTTATTGCTCAGGAATAACACAGCCTTCATATCGCGTTTGCCCATTTCCGATAACAAAAAGTCAAGGCCCCGCAACAGGCTGTCATCAAATGCACCAGGGCTTTTTTGCAGTGCCGGAGACACCCGCATCACTCCATTCACATATCCTGTGCCTTCCACAGCAGCCATTACCCGCAAGTTGGTCACCCCTTTTTTCTTTAAAAAATCCAGTTCTTTCAGCAGTCTTTCCCGGTTGGATAAATTACGGACATCCATCCCCAGCAGCGGACCGTACCAGTAATTGGCCCCTATAAAATAATAGGGCCTGCCTTTTACGTACAACTGCTGCTCTTTTACCTGTACAAAATCATGCTGGGACCAGCCCCATTGCACCAAAAGGAAAAGAAGTAATGTCCCTACCCACCTTTTCTTCATAATACTTTTTCTTTAGATTTTATATGCCTCTGGTTTGCCGAGATCAATGACTTCAGCGTTTCAACGGATTTTGCCGAGCGATATCCGTCCGGAGCAGTATGCAAACAGTAATCCACCAGTTTATCTACAGAGGAAACAGCTACATGCATACGTGTATCAGCAGAAGCATAATAGATAAAAACTGTACCATCGTCATCGGCAATCCAGCCATTTGAGAACAATACATTCGATACATCTCCTACCCTTTCTGCTCCCTGCGGAGCCATTAAATGCCCTGCCGGTTCCGCAATCAATTTTCCGGGTTGTTCCAGATCTGTCATATACAGGTACAGCACATACCGCAAACCTGCGGCGCAGGCACGAACACCGTGCGCCAGATGTAGCCAGCCCTTATCGGTTTTAATCGGATGTGGTCCTTCCCCGTTTTTTAATTCTTTAATAGTATGGTAATACCTCTGGTTGATTATTTTTTCTTCTTTTGCCTCAGCATTCGTGATATCTTCTATCAGCGCCCAGCCTATTCCACCTCCGCTCCCCGCATCAATAAAACCATCCTGCGGACGGGTGTACAAAGCATATTTTCCGTTAACAAATTCAGGGTGCAATACTACATTCCGTTGCTGGCTTTTTGACTTCAGATCTGGCAAACGCTCCCAATGAACCAGGTCTTTGGTGCGGGTAATGCCTGCAGTAGCCACTGCTGACGAGAGATCGCCCTGCGCCGCGTTGGGATTTTTCCTTTCTGCACAAAACACACCATAGATCCACCCATCTTCATGGGCTGTTAAACGCATATCGTAGATGTTGGTATCGGGATCATCGGTTTCAGGCATGGTAACAGGTTCATCCCAAAACCTGAAATTATCTACCCCGTTAGGACTTTCTGCTATGGCGAAGAACGATTTACGATCACTGCCTTCAACCCTCACCATCATCAGGTATTTGTCATTCCATTTTATAGCCCCGGCATTGAAGGTACCATTTATCCCGAAGCGCTCCATAAAATAGGGATTAGTATCGGGCGACATATCATAACGCCAGAGCAAAGGCGCATGTGCAGCAGTCAATACAGGATACCGATACCGGTCAAATACCCCGTTGCCCGGTTGTACAGGCTCGTTCTTACGACATACTAATGCTTCATACGAAGCCGTAATTTCAGCTAATCTTTTATTGAAAATATCATTCATAATACTTATTTTAAAACCGGCATTTTATCTCTTGTGATCACCTTGCTGTTGCCAAAAACTGCTTTAAGAAAATTCGCACCGTTGTGCTTATCTATCCTTGTATAATCGCCATTCCAGGGCATGAACCATGACCAAGTATCACCTTTTTCGAACATGGCATCAATGGACGGGATAGAGCCGCATTCACTAAGCGTGATCATTTTTTTTCCACCAAACATTTCTTTCACTTTATCAAAGGCTATATATTGTGAGCCATGCTGGTTTTCTCCCGGGTAAATATCCATACCTATAATGTCCACATAATCATCGCCCGGGTACCATGTAGTTGCATCCGGAGCTGCATCGCTGGTCCATACCCATATCAGGTTATTCAGGCCATGGTGCTCTGCCAATCTTTTGTACATCACTTTCCAAAGCTCTTTGCATGGTGCAGCTCCTTTAGCTCCCCACCAGAACCACTTACCGCTTGCTTCGTGCAGGGGACGCCACAATACCGGCACATTATTATCCTTTAGCTGTTTCAGGTATCCTGCGATCACATCAATATCAGCGATCATGGCTTTATACTCATTAGAATTTACATCCGTGATTTTTGAAACATCAAAGGCTGTTCTTTCAGTATAGAACTCATCGGTAGTTTTAAGGGGATCGCGCCAATGCCACATAATAGTAACCAATCCGTTATTGTTCCACCAGCCGATACTGTTGCTTACCAGCTCCGTAAAGTTTATGGTTCCCCATGAACGGGTATAATTAATAAAATCAAACCCAGTCAGCGCGGGCCATTTACCTGTATTCTGGTTCATCCAGGTAGCTTCTTCCAACCCTGTACTATAGTTAGCCATAGCCCCGGAAATAACCGATTTGCCAAAGTTTTCTTTAAGGAAGTTATAAACGTTCACCGCCTCTTTTGTCGGTGATGGTGTAATCAACGCAGGGCTGATATTAAAGGCAATCCCCGGATCAGCAGGCGAAACTTCTAAATAGTCGTAAAAAGTCCACCCCCAGTTTTTCTTAATAAGAATAATATTCTCCCCGGGTTTTAATGTTACCTTATTGACCGATACGAGCTTCCAATCGTTTGTAGCCTCAAATGCAACCTTAGCCAAGACCGCTCCGTTCACTACCAGATCGTTCTCCTTATAACTGTTTCCATTCGCAAATCTAAAGGTGAGCTTGTACTGCCCGGCTTCGGGAACATTCACTTTAAATAAAAGATCCCCGTCTTTTTGGTTGACGTAACCTGTTCCTGAATACCCGGTCAATGACTTTTCAACAATTGCATTTCCGGACAACGCCGCGTTTTCTGCTTCATACATTTTTCTGCCGGAAATAGTAGAAAATGAAAAGGTAATTGGCGCAGTGGCTTCACCCGTACTGCTTTTTACCGCTCCTGCGGGAATGGATATCTCGTAAGTTTTTCCCGGTTCCAATGATATATTAAAAACCAGCTTCCTGTCATTGGTGGTTACCGGCGCTGCGGAACCGTTTACTTTAATTTCATGGTTGGAAGCAAGCGTAACTGCCTCATTAAACGCAACCGACACTTCGGAAGTGAGCGCTACGTCCTGTGCACCTGCTTCCGGTGTGGAGTATAAAAACTTCAGCGGTTTGGAAACCACTTCCGGCTTGTCCTTATTCTTGCTGCAACCTATCATCATTGGTGCTGCAATCAGCAGGCCTAAGAGGTAAGATAAAAGTTTTAAATGCATAATTTTAGTTTTTTATTTAGCGTAATGATATTCGCTGTCATTGTTTTTTTTAAACACGCGCTGCTTTCGGATCAACCGTTTTTCTGCAGCACTTTCACTTCCCAAAGGGAAGCTGTTTTTCCTTCTGCCCTTTTAATATTAACACGAACATACCTGGCAGAGACCTCTTTTTCCGAAACACGCGTCTGGTATCCTTTTAATGCTCTTTGCGTATAATCCGCATAGTCTTTCCAGTTTTCGTTATCATCAGAATATTCTATTTTATATAAATAATACCGGTCAAAATATTCAAACTCAACCTGTACTTTTGAAAATTTTTGGGACTTTCCTAAATCAATCGTCACCCATTTGTCTTCGCCCTCTTCCGCCTGCCAGCGGGTATCATATCTGCCATCAGTAAGCATAGCCTGTGGAAATCCGGATGACAGCGAATTGGTGTAAACCGTTCTATTCAGAGCGATGTTGTTAAATTTAGATTTACTTAATCCCAGCGACATAAAATCATCTATCGGCTCTACCCTGGAGATGGAGCCATCGGCCGCAAAGAATAATTCTGCCGCACAGGAAAAACGGTAGTTACAGGTGGGATATCTTTTAGGATCCTGCCTGTGATAAAACATAAACCACCGGCCATTTACTTCCAAAACTGACGTATGACCCGGTCCGAAAATATTACGCTCTTTATCGGTATCGAGTATAGGGGTTTTAACAGGTTCATAATAAGTCTTTCCCGGTTGATCGGCCATGGCATAATGTACGTTGTAAGATTCCAGCCAGCAATGCCCGCCGGCCCACATCATGTAGTATTTTTTATTCCGGTAAAATATATAAGGTCCTTCCGTAAAGTCAGTAAACGCTCCTTCCAACGGATCCTTGCTAACCACTTTTTTCATATAATCAGGTGATTTCACATCATTGTCAAAAATGATCAGGTTCTTCCAGGAACCCACACCCATAATTTTATTGCTTACCGGGTCCCGGAATAGTTCTACGTCAAAATCATGCAACTGTATTGTTTCTTTCCAGGGTCCGAACGGAGCATCTGCTTCCATCAGGTAAGCAAGATAGTCCACTCCCTGCTGATGTACCATATAATATTTGCCGTTGTCTCCTTTTACCATGCTGGGCGCCCAGAAAAAACGATCGTTGATATTGAGATAATGAATATCCCAATTCACCAAATCGTCCGAAACCCAAAGAAATGGCTCCCCGTTACGGCCTTCATACCCATCGCTTGTAATACACATGTAGTATTTACCATCCATGTAGCGAATACTCGGATCCGCAAAGTAGCCTGGAACAACAGGGTTTTGTGCTAAAAGTTCAGCCGATATGATGGTAAAGAACAGAATAAATATCTTTTTCATTTAACCGCTATTTAAACATTCAAAAATGTAAGAAACGATGCTCTATTTATACATTGAAGGAATCTTTTTTTGAAAAACAACATCCGGGAATTTGCTAAACTCAACAAAGTCCTTACAAGCCGGATGTCCCGGGAAAGGCGCATAAAAATGTACAGGGTTCTCGTATGCGTTACGCCATACCAAAACATATACCGGCTTATACTCGGTGATGGCCTTGTACAATACTTCTGTAAACCAATTTTTCATCGGGATCTGATCGGCACCTGTTTCGCTAAATACAAAAAGTTTTTTGTGTTCCTTTGAATATTGCTGCAGCATTCCCATCACGCGCTGTACGTCAGCGATATATTTGCCGGCCGTTTCCCCGCCTCCCCTGTGATATAAATCCTGGCCAAGGATATCCACATATTGATCGCCGGGATACCTGTCAAAATAAGAGGCCTCATCCGCTACAAAATCGGGGGAATAGATATAGATCAGATGATGTACTTTCTTTACATCCCTCAAATATGTTACCGTAAAGCGGTACAGCGATATATAATCTTCTCGCGTGCACAGCTTTTGTCCCCACCAGAACCAGCTGCCTGTATGTTCATGAAATGGCCTGAGTAAAACGGGGACCTTTATACCAGCCGAGGTCGTAAGGCTGTTGAAAAAAGCAGCCAGCCTGTTCAGCCACATTGTATATAGCTCATGCTTTTCACCCCCCGGCAAAATTGATTTTACTACTTCATCAGACGATACATCCCAGGAGCTGCCGCCCGTTAACGGGTTTTTTAAATGCCAGCTGACCGTGTTTATGCCACCCTTTGCATAAGCCTCCAGTATCAATTGCCTGATTTTTGAAAAACGAACATCATCTATACTTGTTGAACCGCCCAGCTCCAGGTGCCCCAGTTCCCAACCATAGACAGCCGGAAAATCGCCCGTAACCTTTTTAACATCGGACTGGTTCTTTTCATACTTCCAGGCAATACCATAAGCCGTGGCATCCTGGTGGCCAAACAATATTTTCTTCCCTTGCAGGGATATTAAGTTTCTGTACAATGCTGTTGTCTGAACAGTAGCTTTTGCATCATTCAGCCGCTGCGCCTGTCCTGGAAAAGAAAGCAGCAATATCATACTTCCCAGACAAAATAGGTTCATCAGCCGTTTCATCCGATATTCACTTTTTTACATTAAACAATTTAAATCCTTCATACTTTTTCCCATCAATATCTGTCGCTGTTACTTTTACCTTATGCAGGCCCGGACTTAAAAACCGCGGCAGTTTCAGCTTCCACAAATGACGGGTATGCTGAAGCTTTGGCCGCCAGTTATCAAAGTTGTACCGGAGATCATAAGTGCTTTGGATAAAAGGATCAATACCGGTATTATTATCCGCCCACACAGGAAGAGCCTCATCAATTTGTACCGAAACCCTTGCCTGTGGGCTTGCGGCAAAAACATTAACGGATAAAAATTCATCCGAAAGATTACCTGCCTTTAATGAATCCGATGACAGCATGATCCTCATCTGAAAATCACTTCTGTTATTGGCCGGAATAAAATGATAGTTATACTTACTACCATCAAAATCTAACCTGAAATACCCGTTGGGCGCTCCATCTATACAGGTAGCTACAGGCAGGCCACGCTCATCCAAAGGCCCTGTCCACCAGGAACCACAGGCAGCGCCAACAGTAAGTGACTGAACAGGTTGCTTTCCGCCCCAATAGCTATGCTTATTTAAAAACTGGTTCTCGACATAATGCAAATGACCTGATAATAAAAGCGAGCGCGAACGCTTCTCCAACAAAGAAAACAATCTGGCAATGGAAACTTTATCTGTATACTGTTCCAGAAAAGGAATATGGCTCATTATTACTATCAGCTTGTCGTCACTAACCTGTTGCAAATCTTTCTCTAACCATTTGTTTTGCGCTTCCAGCAAACCACCAAAATAATCTCCCCGTTCATTATCCTCTTTATCCCACCCATGATATACTATATTGTTCAGCACAACAAAATGCACATCACCTTCATTAAAGGAGAAATAATCGGGCCCATAGTATCGTGAAAAAATACCTGAAGCATCTTTTGCCGTCACAGCCTGTTCATCAATATCATGATTACCAAAAACATGATATACCGGATAAGGCAACTGTCCGGTTATTTCCTTTTCCCGTGGATAAATAGAAAGGTCATTATCTGCAATGTCGCCTAAAATACAGGCAAAATCAGCCTCACTATACAACAGTTCAGTTACAATATCTTCCTGAAAGGCATTTAATGACAGTTCTCCTCTCATTTGAGGATCGCCGATCATTAAAGCGGTAAATTTTGTTTTTACTTTTTTTTGTGTTAATGCAAAATCAACCCAATCTCCTGTTCCCACCTTTTTATAAAAACCATAACCATTTCCCTGCACACCGGTAAAATCATACCCTGCAGGTTTAATCACAAATATAAAATTTCCGGGTTCCGTATTTATACAATACTTACCGTCTGTATTTGTAAGCACTATTGTTCTTTGATCAGATACCGCTATACCAGGCAGCCCCTTTTCTCCTTTATCCCTGATACCGTTTTTATTCAAATCCATAAACACATATCCTTCCGCCTCAACTGCATACGCCAATACAGTTAATAAACAAAGTACAATGGTTATGAATAAAGAAATTCCTTTCATATAAATGCCCCGGAAACTTTTATTTTCAATAAAAACCAGTTCTTGATCTATTTTGTAACATCAGGGATCAGAAAAAGGGGAATAAGCCTTGACAGGCTTTCCCCTTTATTGATTGCCTATTGTAAATTCGTATCCATTGGTACACTTGTGAGGATAACATAGTCTACATTCGTTTCATACTTGCCGGAGACATTGCCCGAGGTAAAATCAACAGAGAAGGTAAAAGGCGCACTCAGATTGAGTGAAGGCACCGCTCCCCAGTTTTCCAGCCCATCGGGATCTATCCTGTATGACCGCCAAACCCATTTACCTGCAGTGTTGGCAAACTTATAATCATCCTTATAGGCGTTATTAGCTTTAAAGTGCATACCAAGTTTCGTTCCTCCTGCCTGTTCAAATATCAGTTGGAAGTAGCCCTGTGCCCCATCATTCCCTGTATTAATAAGGTAGTTTACATAAAAAGTCTTGTTAGCCTCATACTTACCTGGATTGTTATCCGCTTTTGTAACAGTACCCTTGCCGCTCCAGGTGCCGGTATTAGCGGCTTTTACGGTAAGATAGCCATTTCCCTGGGCTGCTTTGGCAAATCCGGTACCTCCATTAAGCGTAGCACTTCCCCCGCTAAACGGCGGCATTGTTTCAAAGTCGAATGCTACTATTGGATTTAATGGCCCGTCAGTAATCATTACCTGGTCGATATGCAGCTCAAACGCTTCGGTATTGCCATTACCTACATTACCACCGCGAATAAACAGAGTGATCCGGTCTATGGTAGTTTTTACATCGCCGAAGCCCATCTTTTCAAGATCGTAAGAACGCCATTCCCATCCATTGGTTTTAATCTTATAATTATCGGTATACTCTCCATCCTGACCTGTGAAATGTTTGTCAGATTCACTGCCATTTATTGTCAGCGCCGGGTTAAAATACCCTTGTTTACCATTTGTATTGACAAGGAAGGTAATATATGGTTTGTGGTAATTGGAGAGATCGAACCCTTTACCGCCATTTGTGGAGTGAAGAAACTGATAGTTGCCATTCCATGCGTTACCTAAAGGAGCTATGACGGAATAATAATTACCGATCATAGGCACAATGCCACCCAGGTTTTTACCGGCGGTAAATGCGGCTCCGGCTCCTGTGGCATTTCCTGCTTCAATTGTCGGTTCTATTCCATCAAAGTCAAACAGCATTATTGTTGGTGCTGGAATATAAGTATCTCTTGGTGCAATAACCTGTATAACCGGGGAAGTAAGCGTTTGACCTGTTTTTGTAATAACCGTCAGTATGCCGCTCTCGGGAAGCTCCAGGTTGGCGGTGGCAAAAGTAGCAGTAGTTTGAGTAGCAGCGGCTTTGGAAAGCTTTACAGTTCCAAATCTTACTGACTCAATCATATCTACGTTAGCCCCTCCTATATTGAAGGTGATACCCCTTTGTATCTCCTTAGGCCAGCTTGATATGGTCACATCAAGATATTTTGGTGTAAATTTCTCATCGGAGGTAAATTCTCTTCTGAATTTGTTTCTGATAGTGATAGCTCCTGTTTCTGCCGTTCTGGAAACTTTAAACACCAGCTTATCCGATTGCTGGCTTACAATTTCGCAGGTTGCGTTACCTATAGCCAGGAAATTAACGACATCCAGATTTTCGCCGTACAGCGTAACTGTACCTCCTACAACTTCTGTTTTAGGATTAAAATCAATTATCCGCGAAACAGGCAGCGTTATATCATAGTCGTTCGAAAAGCCTGTTCTCTGGCAGCCCAATCCCAACAGCAACCAGGTAATACCCAGAAAATACCATTTTATATTGAAGTAACTTTTCATCTGTATATTTTTTATTGAGTTATTAAGCACGAAATTTCTGCTCATTTATCTACTCTTGTATATATTAATAATTAGGGTTTTGTGTTAATCCCCAACTCTGCACTTCATTTAGCGGGATGGGTAATACCGGAACAGGCTTGCCATCTTTTCCTGTAATAGCGTGTACAGGTATACGGCTGGCAATACCCTGGTGCCTTACCTCATCATTTGTACCGGCTCCTTCCCTTTCAGTATCTTTAGCTTTAGACACGGCCTCTACCAGCTTTCCTGTACGGATCAGATCCCACATCCTGTTCGATTCCATTGCCAGCTCAAGCCTTCTTTCTAAAATAATCGCGTCCAGCAAGCTGGCGCCCGAAGCCGTTACATTAGGAATTACAGGTGTACTCACCGGCATTACGTACCCTTCAGCATCCCCGCTAACATACCCTTTACAATAAGAGCTGTTACGGGCTCTTTCCCTGACCATATTTAAGTACTGGCGTGCTTCGTTCTCCTTATTTGTATGATAAGCAGCTTCTGCCTGCATGAGCAATACATCCGCATATCTCATTAAAAGGATATTCTTGTTGGCCGCTTTGGTAAGCGTAGGTTTGTAAGGTAATGTGGCTTTCCTGTTCAGATAATTGCTTCCCTGTTCTGTTCTGTCAAACTTCATTTGCTTTCCATACAGTATTTCACCATTAAATCCGATGCCGTACACTGTGCTTGACAAGCGAGGATCGGTAGGATGAAACGCGTTTACCAGGTTTTGAGTAGGATTATGAAATCCCCAACCCGCAAAAGCATCGGTATTAGAAACCCTGTTTCCCTGGAATAACGAAAAGGCAGTGCCAACAGACCCTGGCGCATCCGCTGCTGTTCCTTCTGCAGCCTGTACTTCAAAAACAGATTCTGATGTATTTTTATTCTCATATTCCCAAAGCGTTGCATAATTGGGTACCAGGCTGTATTCGCCCGAAGTAATAATCGCCTGTGTGAGCTCATATACTTCGTTCCATTCATGCTTACTTTCCGCATCTGTTCCAATCTGGTACATCAGTGATTTAGCCAGAAAGGCTCTCGCTGCGCCTTTGGTTGCTCTTCCCATATCCACAGCGCTATACTGGCTCTTTTCGGGCAATAGCTCAATAGCTTTCTTTAAGTCTCCATTGATAAATTCAAAAGTTTCGTGCAAAGAAGCCCGTTGGGAACTACCAAATTCTGAGGGATTGAGCGGTAATGAGAACAATGGCACGCCACCAAAATGATGCAACAAATATATATAGTGAAAGGCCCTTAAGAAATAGCTTTCGCCTAATAACCTGTTTTTAAGATCCTGGTCAATAGTGGCTTCCGGCAAATTTTTGATGGCATAATTTGCACGCGACACTCCCCAAAAACCATGAATCCAGAAGGCCTGGGCTGCACTATTGCCTACCTGAGCCCTGTAATCTTCAATATCGGCAAGCTCGGCATAGTCTGCAAGGTTACTTCCTTTTACTGCATCATCGGTTGTAATACTTCCAAAGAAAAAATCATAGTGGTGTGCCATCCAGATACCATCGGGACCACGGCCTTCAGTTTGAGAAAGCAGGTCGTACATGCCATTGATCACTTTCACCGCATTTTCGGGAGTGTTCATATAATTACCGCTATTTTCCTGCCCCTGCGGCTTCAGGTCAAGAAACTTATTGCAGGAATAAAAGACAGCTGTTAATACAACTAATACAAATAAATATTTTTTCATGACTGACAATTAAAAGTTTAAATTACATCCGATAGTAAATATCCTGGGCGTAGGATAAGAGGCCATATCAACCCCGGCGTTTAACGGGTTGCCATACAGGTCTCCCATTTCAGGATTGAACCCTGAGTATTTTGTTCTGGTCCATAAATTATCCGCTGATATATATATGCGGGCCTTGCTTCCTGTATTCTTCTTAAACAAATGAGGGAAGGTGTACCCCAGCTGAATGGTTCTCAGCCGCATGTAAGACCCATCTTCCACATACCTGCTGGAAAACCTGTCGTTCTGGTTAGGATCACCGGCATGTACTCTTGGTAAATCTGAATTCGGATTATCCGGAGTCCAGCGATTCATCATATTTTTAGAATTGCTCCACTCCCTCATATTGGTGCTGTACATTACAGAGTACATATAATTCGCTATCTTATTCCCATGTGTACCTTGTAAGAACAGGTTCAAATCGATTTTTTTGTATGTAGCTGCAAAGGAAAATCCATAAGTAAAATCAGGAGTTGCGCTACCTAAATATATACGGTCATTTTCATCGATCAATCCATCACCGTTCTGATCTACAAATTTCACATCGCCTAAGCCCGCATTAGGCTGGATGGGTTTTCCCTTACTGTTTACGTAAGCATCCAGCATTTCCTGAGATTTAAATATTCCTGCTGACTGAAGTCCGTAGAAATAAGCCATTTCTTTTCCTTCCGCTGTTTTAGAATACTGCCCGTAAAGTGGCTCGCCACCACCTAAAGAAGTTACCTTATTTTTAATGAAAGAAATATTGAAACCGGTATTTACAGACAGGTCCCGGGTAATATCGGTAGAATAATTCAGCATTAATTCCACGCCGCTGTTTCTTATGGAGCCCGCGTTGGTTTTAGGCCTCCACATACCTGCATATATTGGAATAGGAGTATCGAGTATCATGTCGTTGGTGTTTCGCACAAAATAATCAACCGACCCACTTAACGAGTTGCGAAACAAACCAAAATCCAATCCAAAGTTAATTTGCTCTGAAGTTTCCCATGACAACTCTTCGTTAGCCAGTTTCTGCTGAATAGCACCATCTACCTGCGACCCGCCGAATACAGCAGTATAGCCGGTTGTCATCAAAGCCAGGTAGTCGAAATTTCCCGCACTTGCCTGGTTGCCTACGTGGCCCCAGCCTGCACGAAGTTTTAAAGTGGAGACAGGAGTGCTCAAACGAACATCTTCCATAAAGGACTCTGACAGGATGTTCCACCCCAATGAAAATGATGGAAAATATCCCCACCTTTTCCTGAACTTGGAGCTACCGTCTGCACGAAAAGTACCGGTAAACAAATAACGGTTGTCAAAGCTATAATTCGCCCTGAAAAAACCAGATAATAATGCGTTATGGCCGGCGCCTCCTGACACTTCGAGCGTTTCTTTGTTGGAAGACATGCCCAGGTAACGCAGATCCTCATCCTCAGGTACATCATACACTTTTGCATACATATTGCTGGACCACGATTTCTGAGCTTCCACGCCCAATGTAGCGTTCACACTATGTTTGCCAAAAGTGTTCACATAAGTGAAATACTCATTGGTATTCCAATAAATATTATCGGACCTGCTTTCAGTAAGACTGCTGATATCTCTTTGCTGGTCGGCCGTTATATAATAAACCGGGTAGTAGTTACGCGATTTACCCCATATATACTGCCTTCCATACTGCGCCCTGAAAGACAAACCTTTGATACCAATATCATTAATCTGCATATAGGCATTGGCGATAATGCGGTCATCACCCGATTTCCTGAATTTATTTTCATAAGCCGACTGAGCAGGGTTTCTGCCGTATGAGAAATAGATCTCTCCAAACTCATTCGTATAGTTATCCCAGGCCGCAGAAACCGGGTCGGCCTTTAATGCCTGTGTCAGCGACCCCTGGTAGAAATCGCCATCATTTCCCGATTTTTCATAAGTAGTAAAAGCCGCATTTATCCCAAGTTCCACCTTTTTTGCCAGCTTGTATTCGTTATTGACATGAACCATGTATTTGTCTAAAAACGTATTCCTCACAAGGCCCTCTTCTTTGGAATAAGTACCCCCAATATCAAATTTGTTTCTCTCACTACCGCCTGATACATTTAAATTATAGTTGGAGGTATAGCCGGTCTGTAAAATTTCATCCTGCCAGTTGGTACCTACGCTTTTATTGGCGATCACGTAATCCAGAATTGACTGCATTGCAACCGAAGGAGTGAGATTCGCATTTTTTAATGCCTCAAGTTTAAGCGTTGCAAACTCATGGGCATTCAGCATATCGATTCTTTTAGCTATTTCGGTTGCGCCGCCGAATACATTTACATTCACACGTGTTTTCTGATTATAGGTTCCTTTTTTTGTTTTAACCATAATAACGCCGTTAGCGCCACGCGAGCCGTAAATCGCAACCGCCGAGGCGTCTTTTAAAATCTCGATCGACTCTACATCATTGGGTGCAATGTGGCTGATATCATTTACAGGGAATCCATCTACCACGTAAAGCGGATCTGAATTATTAACACTTCCTGTACCACGGATACGGATCTTGGTACCTGCACCGGGTTCGCCCGAATTGTTGATAACGCTTACCCCTGCTGCTTTTCCCTGTAACGATTGGTTGACATCCACAGCCGACAGTTTGGTAAGCTGATTACCTTTAATGGAAGAAATGGCTCCGGTAAGGTCACTTTTTCTCATTGTTCCGTAACCCACCACTACAACATCATCCATAACAAGGTCTTCTTTTTCCAGAATGATGTTGATCACAGCGCTGGTAACCTTTATTACCTGTATTTTCATTCCGGTGTAGGTAAATGTTAACCGCTCATCCCTGACTGCCGAAATACTAAAATTCCCTGCGGCATCGGAAACGGTCACACCCCCGTTTTCTGCGGTCACCGTTACTCCCGGTAAAGGAGCGCCATCTTTTTCTGTAACTTTCCCGGAAACCTGTATACTCTGGGCCTGAATAAAACACGGTATCAGGCAGAGCATTAAAATGAAGATTTTTTTCATAATATAATTTTGACAAGACTTTAAAAGAAAGGCAATTAAAAATTTTGTTGAACAAAAGTAGCATCGCAAAAACCTGCAAACCACTACTTTGTTACTCAATACCGACACTTTGCATAAAAAAGCAGGAAAGCATCTAAAAAATTATTAATTAATAATAATCAATTAATTAAATAGTAATAAAAATTTAAATAATAGTATCAGAAATAAAAACCAATACTATTTTAATATTCAATTTTGTTGGTTTTAAATAACATTGTTGAGATTATACAATTATCTTGGTTTTGCGATAATTTTCTCTAAACTCCTTTGGAGTACAATTCTTTTTTTTCCGAAAAAGCCTGTTGAAATTGGACAGGTTATTAAACCCGCTTTCATAGCATATTTCTGTAATGGCCATTTTAGTATTCACCAGCAATCTGGATGCATAGCCAATCCTGATATCGATCACATAATCAAATAAAGGTTTGCCTGTCCTTAACTTAAAAAAACGACAGAATGCGTTAGGCGCCATATGGGCTATTCCTGCCAGCTGCTCCAGCCTTATTGGCTCCCTGAAATGATCATTAATATATTTTTGAACACGCTGTACCCGGCGGCTCTCTGCGTGTACCACAATAGTGCTGAAAGATGATGAGCAAAGCTCCCTGGAGTCTTCTGTAAAAAGGGATAACTCATATAGTAATGTCAAAAAATTCACGACAGAATAAAAGCCATGCTCTTCTGAAGCCATTTTCTCTAAAGTAGCATACACTTTCATTATTGCTGCCATAGGAAAACACAGTCCTCTTTTGGCTTTCTCAACCATTTTCTGGATCGAAGAGAATTGCTTTTTATCAACGAGGCCCGGGAAAAGCAGTTCAGGAGAAAACTGTACCGTAATTTCTCTTATATTTTTCGATCGGCACTCATACTGTTCCCAGGTATGCTCCAGGTTTTTACCGGTAATTAATACCAGGTCATATTCTCCAATTACTTCCATCGAATCCCCTACTACCCGCCTGACTCCTGGTGCGTTCAAAACAAAATTGAGCTCATACTCTTCATGAATATGAATCGGATAATTAAATTCTGTTTTATGCCGGTCTACAATGTAAAAACAATCTTTATCCGATAAAGGTGTAATTTCTTTAATAGCTAACTGTTCATGTTCCATACCATCAGGTTTTGATGGTATAAAAGTATTTTTAACAAAAAATGAAGGGTATCAATATTGTATCTAATGTTTTAGAAAATGTATCAGATCTTCTACAAACTGATACATTTTTATTGTTGTCTTTTTGTTTTTTGATATTGAGTGGGTGAAATACCCCAGTAATTATTAAAAGCACTGCTAAAATAGGATAAGGAGCTGTATCCCACCTGATAGGCCACCTCCGACACCGTTACATTCGATTTTTCCAGCAACATAGCAGCCTGTTTCATCCTGATGGTTTTTATTAATTCGACCGGACTGGAACCTGTCATTACTTTTATTTTACGATGCAGGCTTGTTCTGCTCATATTCATTTTCTTAGATATATCTTCTACATTCAGGACCGGTTCATCCATATTGTCCCTGATGTAATTGATGCAACTTTGTAATAGTTGCTCCTCCTCATTTACTATCTCTACATTTTTAGCTTCCAGTTGGAGCATAGCTGCAGATCTTTGGCGCATTTTCTTCCGGCCCTGAATCAGGCTCTTGATCACTGCGCTCAAATAGGCAGGAAAAAAAGGTTTTATTATATAAGCATCGGCCCCGGTTTCCAATCCTTCTAATTGTTTCTCCAGTGTATCATTAGCAGTCAGCAGCACTACAGGGATATGACAGGTATTCATATTTTCTTTTATGGATTTGCACAATTCAACTCCGTCCATCTCCGGCATCATTACGTCCGACAAAATCAGGTCCGGTTCATGCGTTTTTACTTTTTCCAAAGCATCTTTTCCATTAGATACTTTTATAATATAGTAATCATTTTTAAGCTGATGATACAGGTAAGTAGCCATATCATCCTCATCCTCAACCAGTAAAAGAGATAGTTTTGCATGCAGTACAGCTTCCGGCTCACTAAGGTCTAAGCCTTCACCACCTAAAAGCGCTGGATGAGCTTCTACCAGTTGCATATTTTGTCCGGCTGACGAAACAGTATCCTGGCTGGCTGTGGGAATTTCAATTTCAAAACTGGTGCCCTTGCCAACGGCACTCGAAACACTTATCATACCGTGATGAAGGGCCACAATATTCTTTACCAGATGCAGGCCAATACCTGTTCCGCTTTTTTGTGAACCACTTCCCTGGTAAAAGCGGTCAAATAAAAAAGGAATTTCATTGGCGGGGATACCTACACCAGTATCCCAAACTGTTACTAACACCTTATCCTTATTACCGACTAATTCAATTTTACAACCTATGTTACCTCCTTCGGGAGTGAAGCGAATAGCATTGGCAAACAGGTTATATAAGCAGTTTTCCATTAACTCAGGGTCAATATTTACAAAACAACGCACCGTATTACTTTCAAATGAAAAAGAGATATGCCTGCGCTGCATAATTTCGCCAAAAACTTTTGTAAACTGTTCTGTGTAGGAAACAATATCTGTCAGCCTGGTATGCACTTCCATTTTACCGTCCTCGATCTTTCTCAAATCAAGTATCTGGTTGATCAGGCGTAACAGCCGGTTGGCATTGCGGATCATCATGTCTAATATGGCCGTGCGGTCTTTATTCTTTTCACCCTGCTTCATTTCGCTTAACGGTGACAGGATAAGTGTAAGAGGCGTACGAAGCTCATGGCTGATATTCGTAAAAAACTGCATCTTATTCTGATTCAGCTCTTCCTGCTTTTTCCGCTTCAGCTTTTCCAAAGCAAGCGTATGCCTGTCAATCATGCGACTACGTAATACCCGAAATACCATAAATAAGAGCAGGATTGCGGCTAAAACATAAAACAGTTTAACCCACCAGGTTAACCACAAAGGCGGCTGGATAGAGATATGTAAAACAGATATATTGTCAGGTTCATCTCCGGAGACATTGCCGGCACCGATCCTGAATGCATAATCTCCCGGCGGTAAGTGGGCATACGAAACACTTAACTGTCCTTCGGGCAGGGTTCGCCATTCCTTGTCCACCCCTTCCATCATACACCGGTAATTAGTAGAAGCGGGATAAGCCACCAAAGGAGAGGCAAAAAAAATAGTGATGCTGTTCTCGTTGTACTTTAAACCGATTTTTTTTGTATAAGCCAGCGATTGATGCAGCACGATACGCCCATCAAACCGTTTGCCGATGGGTACAGGCTTATTGAAAATCTGCAGGCCGGTTATATGCACTACCGATCTGAAGGATGTAGTTGGCACACGATCGGGGAAAAAAGAATAGCAGCCGCTGCCACCCCCGAAAAACACTTCATGCCGGGGACTTATATAATATGAAGACCGGATGAAATTGATCCCGCCCAGGTCATTGTTGCTGATATAAAACCCTATTTTTCTTTTGAGCGGGTCGTAACAAATAATACCGGTATTAGCAGACAACCATAGCTGGTTGTTATAGGGTACAATACCATTGACGGCTACATCAAAATTCCCCTGGCTTATTAAACGATGCTTAATAAAAGCATTATTTTCAGGTTCATACTGATACAGACCCGATGAAGTGCCCACCCATATCTGATGTGCCGCATCTTCAGCTATAGCATAAATAGTCTGAAATTTTATTGACGGCTCATTTTCGAAGCTGGTAAATATTTGCCGCCTGATATCCATTTTACATATACCCGTATGACTGCCAATCCATAAAACAGAATCCCCCTGAAGATAAAGATTCGTAACAAAGTTGTTAATAAGATCAGGATATGCTGTGGTCTGATAATTTTTAAATGTCCCTGACCGGGAGTCAAAATAGCTGATCCCGGTGCCATCCAGCCCCAGCCAAAAGTTTTGACGGGCATCCTCAACAATACATTTTACATAATTTCCAGATATTGAATGAGCACCGGGCTGATAGGAATAAGATAAAAATGTTCCGGAAGTACTGTCAAACCTGCAAAGACCACCGCTGTAAGTGCCCGCCCATATAACGCCCCTGCTATCACAAAAAACACTCACCACTGCATTGTCGGGCAAAGAGCGGCTGTTCTGCGGCTGATGCCGGTAATGGGTATAGGTACCGCTAAGCTTATTATACCGGCTCAACCCGCCTCCATCTGTAGCAAACCATATATTCCCCGAGCGATCAGTGGTAATGGCCGACACCTGCCCATAACTTAAAAAAGCCTTACTCTGATCATTCCATCCCTTTTTATAACTGGTAAACCCGAATGGTTCTTTGCGCAAATATCCAATACCATCATTGTAATACCCTATCCACAGATTACCGTTCCTGTCCTCAAAAAGTCCATGTATTTTACTGTTTTCCATACCCGGGCGGCTATCGGATATGCCAGGATAGGGCTTTACAGTTTTATCTGTTTGATCAAAATATAACAGCCCATTATCTTCTGTTCCGATCAATACGTCCCCGTTACTGATACGCTGCATCGTAAACGCGGTAATATCACCGGTCAGCTTCTCAAACACATACTTATTGATTTCGTACCTATAAATTCCGCGGCCTAATGTAGAGATCAGAATATTGCCATCACGGGTTTTGACCATACCCAGTATGGCATCTGTCGGCAACATATTATTTCCTGCGTTGTAGTGTATAAAACTATTGTCTGCCGGGTTATAGACTGATATACCTTTATCAAAGGTTGCGAACCATATATTACCTTCGTTATCCCCAACAATACTGCGTATCGAATGTCCCTGCAAATAGCCGGGGCCGCTTTTTGCATAAAGCCAGACCGGCTTTTGACCGTTCAAAGGGTATTGTAAAGCCCCTTTATCCTCTACCCCAAACCACAGGTTTTTTTTGGCATCCTCCATGATCCATTTTACCGGATGACGGCGAAACATATCCCTGTCCTGGCCCAGGTAAACAGATTTAAAATTATCCATCCTGTCATCATAATACTGAAGACCGGACATGGAAGCCACCCATAAACGACCCCGTGAATCAATATACAGGGCAGTTATGATATTATTGACAATGGAAGTTGTATCCTGCCGGATATTTTTATAAACCGTAAAGCTATGGCCGTCAAATTTATTCAGGCCGTCCTCTGTACCTACCCATATAAAGCCTTTATCATCCTGAACAATGGTGTTATTTATTTTGAGGCTGGAAAGCCCATTACGTGTACCCATTATTTGCATATCCTGATACAAAGGAGACTGGGCATTTACCGCAATACTGCACAGCAATAAGCAAAGCAATTTTATATATTGTAATCTGTACATTCATGCAAATTAACCGGTATAAAATTACTTAACAAACAAAAACCAATTACTCCATGGTAATGCCTGTTTTCTGGTGCGTGTTTATGCTAGCAATCAACCGTAACAGTTATATAAGTTTATAAAATGTGCATTGCTGTTTAGCTATGCTGTAAATAACAATTCAAGCGCAGCAGTATAATGTAATATAAAAAATTATGTGCTCACTTACGGATATTTGAATTATCCTTTTTGAATATATTTTCTGTTAACCACAAAATACAATGTTCCATCCATTTATCTGATGTTGTTCTGTTATGCAAGCCGAAACCATGCCCTCCCTGTGGATATAACAGCATATCAGAAAAAACGCCCTTCGTATTTAAGGCCAGATAAAAGGATGTTGAATTTTCAACTTTTACCACTTTATCATCGCCTGCATGAACAATGAATGCAGGCGGTGTATTTTCTGTAACCTGTAACTCGTTGGAATATAAAATCACCTGTTCTTTTGAAGCGTTTTTGCCGATAAGGTTTTCGCGCGAGCCCCAATGTGTAAGCGAATCCGTGAAACTGATAACCGGATAAGCCAAAACCATAAAATCCGGTCTTACGCTTATTCCTTTGTTATCGATAACAGGCTGCTGAAAATGTGTTCCAGCCGTGGATGCCAGATGCCCTCCCGCTGAAAAACCGGCGATGCCAACTTTTTTCGGGTCAACCTTCCACTTTTCCGCATTTTTCCTGATCAGCATCAATGCCTGTTGCGCATCCTGCAATGGGCCTATTGATTTATCCTTCATGATACGGTCGCCGGGCAATCTGTATTTTAACACAAACGCAGCAATGCCATACCTGTTAAATTCCTTGGCTACATCCGCACCTTCTTTTATAATTGAAAGGCCACCATAACCTCCTCCCGGGCAGATCAGCACTGCCGGAACCGGAGACAATGCACCTGCTACAGGATAAAATGTAAGGGTTGGAACAGATACATCGCTGACCCAGTCTGCATCGTAATCGCGTTTGACATATTTTTCAATATTATCAGCAGAAATGTTGTTGGGAATTTCATTTTCGTATAAAGGGATTTCTTTCTGCGTGAAAGCAGTCACACTAAACAACAGAAACGATAAAACAAACGTACATTTCATCTATCTATTTTTATTGGTTGTAAGATCCTGCTTAAAATTGTTATTGAAACGGATCTTTTCAAACTTTTAAAAATGACCGGAACATGCTTCCTTCATCTTCCGATAACCATTGAAACAGGACGGCATTTTCTCATAAAAAACTCAAATACTAAAAACTTAAACAAGTTCATGATATGATGCGTTAATCTCCGAAAGCCAGGGATAACTTTACCATGTTTCCAGAGCCAGGTTATAGTTTCTGAAAATTAATGTATCCTTCATTTTGTATGTTTTGCTCATTGCTTCGTTCCTGTACTCATAATTCAGGTATATCTTTTTATTTTCAGCATCGTACCGCCCCCCCCCGTTATCGATAATATTATTGATCAAAGAGGTACTTACGTTTTCAACTTTCAAGTTCTTATTATCGCCCACAACCAATTTCAGGCTATAAGGCTGGTTTGCCTGCGTAGTATTAAATTCCACACCATCTGTCACCAAAGTATTCAGGCCAATGGTGGTGAGTGTCCACACATGGTTTTTCATATATTGCGATTCTTCTTCCGGCCGTACATATTGCAAACTATCTACCTGATTACCTGCCGCATCAAAACCATACCTTACCCCACGATGGTAATAAGTGGCATCAAACTGATTAATGTATTTTAAAACAATAATCGTATAGTCTTTGGCGGCAATACCATTTTCAACAGATCCTCTCAAAACAGAATCTGATGTGGAAGTGGTAATAACCAAAGGGAGTACATAATTTTTTGTCAGTGATTTCGGATCATTAAAAAATTGATGCGTAAGTGTCACTTTTACGGCACCATCAAAGCTACCTTTCCGAATAACCATCTTTGCCTCATTTCCAAGCGAGTAATAGGAAGCCGGCAACAGCTCAAAGTTTTTTCCACGCATAATGCCTGCATCGTTTAATAAATAAGGGGCTACCTTAAAGCCTACTTCTATATCTTTTTCATTGTTTCGTACTCCTCCCAACATTACGCCTACATCAAAACTTCCGTTACTGCCCTCGGCTACTATTGTCCTTACCGGTCTTTGATAAGGAAAATACACTGTTGACAGGTTATTGCCTACCTGATAATCGGCGTATTTTTTACACCCCATCGACCCAAGAAATAAAAGAAAAATGCCTAAGACCTGTATACCTGCTTTCATCTCTGAATTTTAAAAAATTAAATAATTGATCCTTAAAGAATAATAACCTTTTACCACCCCTTATTCTGAACAATATTATTGGACCTGTATACTACAGACTCGGGAATAGGCCCGTAATACATGTTGGACAAATAAGCCAGCTTCTGCACCTGCCTGCTATAATCAAACGAGAAACCACCGTTTGCGTTTTTGATAATTTTTACACCTTTAACGGTTTGCGACAGCTCGCTTAGCGGCACCATCCATCTTCTCAAGTCAAAAAAGCGATGATTCTCAAAACATAGTTCTATACGGCGCTCGTTCCTTACCAATTGACGAAAGGCCTCTTTACCTGCCGCCGTAACAGTGCTGAGATAATTATCAGCAGAGAACCCGGCCCTGGTCCGGATCGCTTTTAACGCCGTTGTGGCTGTTATGCCCAGGCCTAATGGATCCGCATCGGGCCCCCAGGCTTCATTAGCAGCTTCGGCATAGTTCAGCCATACTTCTGTTTTGCGCAAAAACGCATAAAAGTGTTTGGCAGTCCCCCCGCCGCCCGGTTGAAGGCTCACCCCATCGTGCATCCATTTTCTTAAATAATACCCCGTAAGCGTGGCTTTATTATAACGGCCCTCTTCCGTATCTTTTCCCTTTTCAAAAGTTTCAACAGCAGTTCCTTTAAAGGATGCGCCATTTACCAGGATATTCCATCCCAAACGCTTATCCCTGTTGATATACGGATTTTGTGGATTATATACCGCGTTAGCATCTGTAACAGGATAACCATTGCTGGTGGGGAAAGCGTCGACCAATTGCTGGGACGGATTGGTCAAACCGCTACCCCATAACGATGGGATGAAGTTTCTGCTCTCCGGGCCATTGCTGTCCCCGGCATATTTCCTCCAGATAAAATCTGCATGATTAGGATTGTTGTAAAAATTAGCCGGCGCATTAAAATCAATTGCAGGCAGGCTGCCGGCATTTACCATTACTTCCCGGGCCGCCTTTGCCGCTCTTTCCCATAATTGCTGCTGCGTCATTTCCGAAAAAGCCTTAGCAAAAGCGGGACTTGCCGCATACAGGTATAATCTGGCCTTTAAGGCTTTGGCAGCCATACCACTGGCCCTGCCCACCTGAACAGAACCCAACTGGTCGTCGGAGCCCGAGTACTCCAGCGGTAGATATTTGATGGCGGAATCTAAATCAGCGGTAATCTGGCCTACACAATCTTCATACATATTCCTTGGAATATTAATGGATGCGGGGTCTTGGGTGCTGAGCACTTTTGTTACTATGGGGAATCCTAAAAACTGATCGTTTGCAGCCTTTCCTCCAAATCTCTGCAGCAGTTCCCACTCATACCAGGCACGCATATAATACGCTTCGCCTTTTGACCGCTTGCGGATCTTTGCATTCTTTGTACTATCGTAAGAATAACGGGCAGTTCCACCGTTCTCTAAAAACTTATTGGCATTCCTGATCTGGATATAGCAATTACTCCATGAGTCCAATGGATTATAGGCCACTGTCCATCCTCCCATTGCCATAATTTTTATTACTGAACCATAATCATTACTTACTGCATCGTCTGTGGCTACGTCCAGAAAATTATTACCAAAATTGTCATAAAAGCCCGGCAGGCTGCTATAAGTAGCCATTAGCACACCTAAAGAATAATCAGGATCACTCCAAACCTCTTCGTCTGATAAAGAGGTATCAATTTTAGGGTCGAGGTATTTTTTACAGGAAGTAAAAATTAAGCCTAACAATAAGATATATATTATTCCTTTCATTTTCATAATCCTCAATTTTTAGAATGATACAGATATGCCACCGGTGAACGTTCTGAAGATCGGGAAATTGGTCAGTCCCGCGCTCGCATCCTCTGGGTCCAGGTCTTTTATTTTTGAAAAGATCAGCAGGTTATTTCCTCTGAGGAAGATCTTCATTGCCTTAAAAAAATAAATCTGTTCCTGATCCAGGGTGTAGCTTAATTCTGCAGCTTTTATCCTGAAGAAAGAAGCATCGGCCAGCCAGAAGGTTGAGTTTTGGTAATTATTGGTTCCTCTTAAAGTAGTGAGTCTTGGATACGTTGCGGTTGATGCTGTTTGAGGCGTCCACCTGTTCCATACTACATCTGAGTATTTTTTGTTAACATCATTAATCCAGTAATAGCTATTATTATTAAACTGCTGCACATTCCCAATACCTGCGCCATTTATTTGCATACCCCATTTTTTATACTGCATTCCGATGTTAATCCCATAGGTAATGCGGGGAAATGTATGGCCAATAATACGCACATCGTTTTGATCAATATAACCATTATTGTCCAGGTCTTCATAACGTATATCGCCGGGAGATACGGCCCCCAGGCGCTGTACGGGCGCGCCATTGATTTCTTGCAGGCTTTGAAACAACCCGCTGGATACATAGCCAAAGGCCGCATCTACTGCTTCATTGGTCCTGCGCCTGTTATCGGGATATCCCGGCAGGTCATCATATACCTTATTAATTGCTTTAGAATAAATAATATTCGCGTCCACGAAATAGCCCAGGTCGCCAACCGCACCTTTGTAATTAACGTCAGCCTCTATTCCTTTGTTTAATACCCTACCGAAGTTTTCTACAGGCAGCAGCCCGCCTAATATTTGCGGATAACTGTTGCTCCTGTTGGACAATATATCGTACCGGTCGTTAATAAAATAATTGACTTCAACCCCAAGCTTTCTCTTAACAAACAAGCCTTCCAATCCTAAGTTCAGCTCTTTTGCTTTTTCCCAGGTAACACCGGGATTCGCAATGGTAACTACATTGGTTACGCCCGGCCTGTTCTCATTATTGGTACCGAAGTTAGCATTACCCGAGTAGCTCCACCTGTTTTCAAACTGATAAAAATCTATGTTCCTGTCCGTACCTATAATCCCATAGCTTGCCTTAAGCTTCATGTAATTATCTCTTATAAGGTCTTTTGCAAATGGCTCTTCTGAAATGATCCAGCCCATACCCGCCGACGGGAAAACGCCGTACCTTTTACTGATCGCAAACTTTGAAGATCCCAAAGCGGTAATATCGATTTCCGCAATCAGTTTGTTTTTAAACATATAATTGGCACGTAGCGCCATTGTTTCATTCTTAATGTCCTGGGAACTACCCCTTAATTCACGTTTGTTTCTAAAATATAGCAGATCACTATTGAAAGCATGTATATTTCCAAAAGTTCTGTTATAATGTAACTGATAGTAATACCCGATATTACGATAACCATCATCTCCCCATCTGGACTGCCCGGAAACCTTTGTACCGGTGGATAGCTGCACAAGATACATAGAGTCCCGACCCGCAGACGAAGTTGCCCATACAGGAACGTACGAATAAAAATTCTGGCTTTTACCGTAGGTTACATAATTGTAAATATCAAAAGTCACATAAGCCTTAGCCGAAAGACCCGGCGTAATGTCGTTCAGATTTATATCCACACCTACATTTGTCTGGCCTGTACGGTCCACCCTTTTTGAGTATCCCCCTTCCATCATTTGGGCGTAAACATTCCCGGAGCTGTAAAAGCTGCCGCCATATATTACCGTATCCCGGTTGCTGCGGATGATAAACGGGTACTCGTTCGGACGGTGGCCAGACATTCGTCCAAAGAAGTCTTGAGAAGAAAGGTTATTAGCATTTCTAAATTCCATCCGGCCCACTACATCTACATACATTTTCACCATTTTGGAAATAGCATAATCCAGGTTAGCCCGCAGGTTCAGCCTGTTGAACGTAGTTGCGGGCCCCGCCTTCTCCAATCCCCCTTCGCCCAAATACCCCAGGTTCATATAATACTGCGCTCTGTCGTTTCCACCTCGAAACTGTAATACTGCCTTTCTATAAGGCATGGATTTTTTCAAAAGTTCTTCATAAAAATCAACATTAGTGTACATCAGGGAATTGGCATTGCCCTTTTTGTAACCTTCAATCTCCGAATCATAGTAATACTCAGGCAAACCATCATTTCTTCTGGCCTCGTTAAAAAGCAGGGCATAATCCCCTGCATCCAGAAATTTCGGCATCGTTTCCGGCATTTTTAACCCGTATTCCACACTTACATTACGTTCCCGGTGGTTTACCTTCCCCCTTTTTGTGGTAACCATTATGATGCCATTAGCACCTCTTGCCCCATAAAGTGTTTTAGCGGTAATATCTTTTAATATCTGCACAGACTCAATTTCTTCCGCATTCAGATCATTCATTGGCCGTTCAATACCATCCACTATGATTAGCGGCGCGTTATCCGATGAACGATTCAGCCCCCGTACATAGAGGTTTGCTGAATTCCATCCCGGCGTACCGGCAGTTTGTAACGCGGTGAGCCCTGCTGCCTGCCCCGCGAGCGAATTAGTCAGAGAAGGATCGGGAACAGATTCCAATGCACTCCCTTTAATGACGGAAACAGCGCCAACCAACTGCCGTTTATATAAAGCGCCAAAAGGCATCTTAATCAAATCATCTTCACTCTTATATAATGAAGGTTGTCTCAGTGTAAAAACGTCTCTGTTCAATTCATAATTGTCAACAATTAATGTTTCATATCCGTAAGCCTTTATGGTTAGTTCGGCCTTCCCTTTTACTTTCATCCTGAACTCACCTCTCGCATTGGCAGTAGTTTCATTGATACCTTCGCCATAGACTATTGTGGCAAAAGGAATTCCCTTATTATTAGTATCTACTACCTTCCCTGACAAAATATAAGCGGGAGTGGAGATGTCTTCATCCTGTGAAAAAGCAACCGGTATAATATAAAGAAATACAAGCAATAGAATAAAGCTCCTGTAAAAATTTCTTCTCATATCATTAAATATTTTTCTGTTAATGCTTTGGTTACCAACCCGGATTTTGCTCTAGCTTGTAAAGCATATTCACATATAGTTTAGGTATAGGATACCAATAATGCTTATTTTCAAAAACCCGGTTCCGCCCTTCATCTTCATAGTACCTGTACGAAAATCTGCCGGCGCCTATCCTGGTGATTTCGACATTATAAATATGATGTAATACGTTCCCTATCCTCCATCTCCTTATATCATGCCATCTCTGTTGTTCAAAACATAGTTCTACGGTACGCTCATTTCTGATTTTTTGTCTAAACACTTCTTTAGAGGAAGTAAACGTAGCGGGCACATCTACAACGCCTGACCTTCTTCTAAGCGTATTAATGGCGTCCAAAGCCGACATGCTGGTACCGGGAACAATGGTGGTTGGTCCATAAACTTCATTGGCAGCTTCCGCAAAATCAAGATAGAGTTGCGTTACACGGATGTATACCGAAGGAACATACATATTATATTTCTTCTCCACTTTGTTATACCCTTCTGGCCAGAACTTGCGGATCAGATAAGGAGAAGGCCCTCTCCATCTTACATCGGCCTGGTATCCCCAATCACTCGATGCCTTGTTCTGGTAGCTATCATACTGCCATAGCTGTAACAGGTGTATGTTTCCGTTGCTCTCTCTTGTCCATGGAGCATAATTATAAAGCACACTATAATAAAATCTTGGATCCCTGTTTAAATAAGGATTTTGCGGATCATAGCCCGATGCCGGATCGGTAACAGGCAGCCCGTTTTTCATTTCAAACATATCAATAATGTTCTGTGTAGGCGTAGCATAATGCACACTTCCCGGTGTAATAGAATTAGGTCCGAGGTTAGAGCCCAAAGCAAAATCACCCACTATACCGTTCGGGCGATACCAGATCGCTTCAGTACTGGCGGATAGATCAGGGTTATAAAATATTTTGGAATAGTTATCCACAGTAGAACCATCCATTAATGAATACAGTCCGTTTGATTTGATATAACTGATAGCAGCATACGCTGCTTTTGCGGCGGTATCACAAATTCTGGTGTCATAACCCGTATAGCCTGATTCGGGGCACATGTTAGGACTTGCAGAATACAGCAATGCCATGCTTTTTAGTGCGAGGGCTGCTGCTTTCGTAATCCGCCCTTTTTGAATGGCAGGCCATGAATCGGGCAAGAGTTCAAAAGCTTTGTCCAGGTCGCTTACCAGCCATCTGGTAGATTCGTGATAACTTAACCGTGGAAAATCAAGATCATCGTTACTCTCATAAGCCTTATCAAAAAGAGGCATTCCGCCCCATCTGCGAATTACCTGGAAGTAATTCCATGCCCTGAAAAAATAAGCCTGTCCTAACAGGTATTTTTTATCCCTCTCAGTAGCATCCTGAAGTTTGTCAATATTCTGAATACATAAATTGGCAACACGCAGGTTAATAAACGCCATCTCAAGCACAGGCCTGTTATCAGACACATCCGCATTAGACAAACCCGATCTCCATCCAAACTCACGCGACCCTTCCTGTATAAATAAACCTTTGTTAACAGGTAATGCCTGTGTGCCGGGGTCGTTTAAGAATGTAGTAGCGGCCTCATCCGAAATAGCATACTGATCTCCGCGCCATTCGTACCGGTCAATATATTCAGGATTTCTACGGTACATCTGGTCTAAGAATCCCTGGAAACTCAAAAACCGGCTATATACTGTTTCATCGGAAATGCCAATGTCGGGCGATTTATCCAGGTACTTTTCGCAAGATGACAGACTTGTTGCCACAATAAGCAACCATACAATTATTCTGATGTACTTAAACATAGACTATCGTTTAAATTAGCTAATACTATAAAGAGATGCGCATACCAAGATTATATCTTCTTACAATAGGATATGCGCCGGAGTTGGCAGATTCGGGATCTATCCGATCATCAAAACTTGACCATGTAAGAAGATTGTTCCCGTTGAAGTACATCTGCAGGCCCGCGCCATTGCGTAGCTTATTCATGAAACCAGATGTAAACCTGTAACTAAGCTCCATCGTTTTAAGCCTCCAGTAGGAGGCATCCGCAAAACCAAACGTTGAATTTTGCGCGTTATGCGTTCTTGTGGTAGTCATGTGTAATGAAGGCCTCGTTGCTGTGAAAGCTGTTTCAGGCGTCCACCTGTTTACACTGTATGGCCAGGCCATTGCATTATTGCCAGGAAATTCCCACAACAATTCATAGGGCATCGCCAGGTCAATACCCGAAACACCGTAAAACATAGCGTTAATGGCGAAACCCTTATATCCGGCAGAAAGCGTTAAGCCATAAGTGTGTGCCGGATAGCTTAACTTTCCTTTAGCCACAAAATCCTGTGCATCTATTATCCCGTCACCGTTATAATCAACATATTTAAAATCGCCCGGAATCAAACCGCTATTCCAGGAGCTTGCCGTCCAGTTGTAAATATCATCCCAGGAATTATACAGACCTTCCTGCAACAGCATAGAGTTCCATCCAATAGGTTTCCCTGCTTCCTTTTGATACGTTGCCACATTAGCAGGATCATCCCTGAATATCACACGGTTTTCATTAAATGTATAGTTGGCTTTTATGCCATAACTAACATCCCCTATTTTATCATCCCATGCGGCTTCTAATTCGTATCCATGATTTTTGGTCGCACCTATATTCGCCGATGGATTTCCGGCACCAAACCATATAGGGATAGTACGTCTTGTCATCAGTATACCGCTTCTCCTTTCTTCGTAAAACTCGGCGTTGAAAGATAATTTATGTAATAATCTCAGCTCTATACCCAGGTTTTGTTTTGTTGAAGTTTCCCATGTTGCATTCCGGTTTGCGGCAGCTCCTTCAAAATACATAGGACCATACCAGGTAAGGGAAGCCTCGCCAAACGGGGCCGTCCCTCCGGAAGAATAGTCTGTGGTATAGGTAAATCTTGGTGCACCGATATCACTGCCCACCTTACCATATGAGTAGCGGGCCTTTAAATAATTGATAACAGGAAGATTATTTTTAATAAAACGCTCCTCGGAAATCACCCATCCAACCGCATAAGACGGGAAAAAGCCAAAACGCAAACCGGGCGCAAATTTTTCAGAACCATTATATGCCCCGTTAAACTCGAACAAATATTTATTATCGAAACTGTAGGTGGCCCTGCCTACCCAACTTTCCTGGTAAGCCGTAAACTGGGTATTATTATAGTCCTGCCTCCGGAAGAACAGGCCCATCAATCCTACGTTGTGTTTTTTAAACTTACGGTTATAGTTGCCGGAAAGCTCATAATATAAATTGCGGTAATCATTCGATAAATTTTCCCCGCCAAAGCTTGCCGGCTTATTTACAGACTCATAATCGGGAAATACCTGAGGATTTGTATCAAGCGGACCATTATAATAATAGCTGATAACATTTTTGGTAATCGTTCTGCGATAAGCAATAGATGAATTATAAGACAATTTTCCCTGTAAAGAAAGACCGGCAGTAATAAAACCCAGATCCTGCTTGAGAATAAGATCAGAGAACATCTGGCTCAACTTTTCGATACCATTGCCCTGCTGGTTCAGGTTAAACACCAGGTTATCCCAACGATTGGCAGGATTATTTCCCCACTGGCCATTGGGATATCTGACCGGGAACACATAATTAGGAACGGTGTACATTTGTTTAAACTGTGTTGCAGCGCCCCAGCTGTCCCAGGCATCCCTTCCCTGGTAAGTGTTAGGAGCCTGCCTGACACCAATATTACCTGCAAAATTGGTAGAGATTGTTGTGGTTTTGGTTATTGTAAAGTCAAGATTACTTCTGTAATTATACCGCGTAAATCTGTAAGCCGGATCGTATTCCGATTGCTTTTCTGTCTTAAAAATATCACCATCCCTTGTATATCCCAGAGAAGTGAAGTATTTTACAAAGTCCGTTCCTCCGGCGAAATTCACATTGTATTGCTGACTGAAGCCCGCTTTTCGTAACAGCTCTTTACTCCAGTCAATTTCGGGATAATACGCGGGATTTTCTTTATTCCTCCATTTATTTATATAAGATCCGCTGAAAATATAATTCCAGTTTTTATCATTCATCTGAGCTTCATTGGCCAGCTCCATAGCGGTAGCATGATCCAGCAGCCGGAATTTATAAGTGGGCATTTTTACACCCCAGTTCGTGGTAGCGCTGATCTTAACCTGTCCCTTCCTGCCACGCTTGGTAGTAATAAGAATAACACCATTCGCTCCTTTAACACCAAATACTGCAGTTGCGGAAGCATCTTTTAAAATAGATACATTTTCAACTTCCTGCGGGTCTACATCATTGAAGTCTCTTTCAATACCATCTACCAGAATAAGCGGATTGGTATTTCCCCATGTAGCTTTTCCTCTTATGAGTATCTGCGCCTGATCACTCCCCGGCTGACCGCTTACCTGTATTGCCGTAACCCCCGGAGCCAACCCCGTCAGCGCAGAAGACAAATTGGTTACACCACCAGCCTGTACCAGGGCCTCTCCTTCCACTTTTGCAATAGCGCCTACAACAGACTGCTTCCGTTGCTGACCATAGCCCACAACAATTACCTGCTCCAGGTTTACGTCCTTAATTGTTAATACTACATCTATCACCTCCCTGTTCCACACAACTTCGCTTGCAGAATGGTAGCTGATGCTCTCAAAAAACAATGTGTCTACAGGTAAAGCCTGCATTTCATACAAGCCATTGGTATTGGTTACTGCTTTCTTTTGAGTAGAAGCGTTTGTAACCACGACACCAGGTATTGCACTTCCCGACTGATCTGAAACGCGACCTGTAATTTTATTCTGAGAAAAAGATAACTTGGCAAATAGCACAAAGGATAACACAAGCAATTTTTTCAAATAAGACTTCATCTGGCTTTTTTTACTATTAAGCAATATCATTGAACCACTGTCTGAAAGGATATTTTCAATTATATACACTAACAAACATGCTGACAAGCTCCCGCTTTGATATAGCAAATGTCTCATATCTTCTATAGCTATCTTTTCAAGCAATTATCAATTTTTTATACTATTTTATCATCAATATTTATTTTTTCAACTACAATAATAATTTGCTTATCGTATTATTGTGTTTCTAAAAATTTTACTTATTGTATACTTACACTATACAATTCATCTATATATAAATACAAAAATGTTAAAATAATATTATTTCAGAGATCCTTAGTATTGTAATAGTATTATTTACCACAAAAAAGTAATACTATATCAATATGATAATATTATATAAACATTCTGTAATACTGTTATGAAACCATATCCTCACAAAGTTCCTGTACCCATTCAAGATTCATTTCTGGCCAGGTATGATCGCATCAACGCATTTGGCAAATTGCTGCACTATCATACCGAATTAGAACTGCATTATATTATCCGGGGCGAAGGAATAAGAATCATAGGAGAGAATATATCTCATATTAAAGCCGGGGAAGTAATTTTATTAGGAGAGAACCTTCCCCACGCATGGAGAGAAAAAGAAACAACGGGAACTTTAAACGAAGGAGATTTCCTCATAGAAGCAATTGTAATACAATTCAAGCCTGATTTCCTGGGAAAAGATTTTTTTCATTTACCGGAAGCTTATCTGATTTCAAGGGTTTTTGAACTGGCAAAAAAAGGTATACACATACAAGGGGAAACCGGTAGCAAAGTGCGTGCACTTATGAAAGAAATAACAGCATGTAGTAAGTTCGAAAAAATTGTAACCCTGTTAAAAGTATTACAAATCATAAGCGAATCTGAAGAACTGGAAACAATATCCGCCGGCTATGCATTTAATCAACCTAATCCAGTTGATACAGACAGGATCAACAACATTATTGCCTACACATTATCTAATTTTGATAAAGAGATCACATTAGAAGAAGTGGCATCACTCAGTAATTTTAGCATTACCTCTTTTTGCAGATATTTTAAAAGTATAACCAGGAAGACCTACTTTGACTTCCTTACGGAAGTACGGATAAGTCATACCTGCCGCATGATCAAAGAAGACAGGTATGCGCTTTCTTATATTTGTTATAAATGCGGCTTTAATAATGTCTCTAATTTTTACAGGCATTTTAAAAAGGTCATGGGCATGACACCGCTGGATTATAAACGCAGTCACATGAAAAGATACATGGCTTAGGGGTGCTGCCATTTAACGTAAAATAGCTGCAGGTATTTGTTACCGTCGCTACCCGGCACGTATTGGTTGTAACATAATCCATCTCCTTTGGGAGACCAGGCAACAGCTCCTTCCAGCTCTCCGTTCTGCCTGGTTAAACGATATAATTTACCATTCTGAATATTACATACAAACACACTACCGGCTGAGATAAAAGCAGCATGTTTTCCATCCGCACTAAAATTGAAAGGTCCTGCAATCGAATGTTTTAAAAAACTCAATTGTCGTAGCTCACCACTAATTACCGACACTCCGAATAACTGAATAAGCCCTTTATGGTCTTTTGCTAAAAATCCGATCAAAGCGCCGTCAGGGGTAGATCGCAGCCAATGCCTGGGCAATAGACTAACTCCGTTTTCTGTAAAAGTAATACGCTTCTTTTTAACCAACCCCGGTACATGCGGAAGCGTTTTATCCGTCCCTGACAATGTGTTACTCACAAAGGTTTCTTCCAAATCATCAGGGATATCTGCTATAAAAATCTCGGACTTGTCTTTTCCATCCATATCACGGACCATTCCCTGGAAAGCCACCGCTCTTTTTTGCCAGTTGCCATCCCTTTTTTTATAGCCATCTATCCCGATCCAGCACTCATCAAAAGCTTTGCTGATCTCATCGCTTCCGGGAGCGGGATCCGGCACGACGGTTGCCAGTAAAATAGAAAACATTTCCCCCGAAAAATTTTCTGCTCCATCCGCATCCTCTACTTTAACCTTTCGAGGGAACATTACACCGATAGTACGTAAATCTTTTACATCAGGATATAATTTTTCCGCCTGCTGCAACACATAATCATTATACGTAAAACTAATCCACTGCCCGTCACCGCTCCAGGTATGCGCATGGGTACCGCCACGTAAAGCGCCGGGTGTATAAGGAGGTCGGATATCCCTTGCGTCCATGTGAACAGGGATCATCGGCTGCTTAACCTGTACCACAATGCCTGACCGCCTTGTAATAGCATATGGGTGTTCTTTATCAGCATTGGTAATGCCTGAAAGAAACAGCACTTTTTTTCCATCGGGAGAAAATGTGACCGCCCCTGCTCCCGGTCCATATTTAGTTTGATTATCTGTTTTGTAAAGTAACTTCTGTTCTTTTGTTGAAACATTTACCATTTTAATTTCCCCGCTGGATGCCAGCAAGGTATCATGGTTCCTGCTATCAAAAACAATCCATTGCCCATCAGGAGAAAAACACTGTGTACTGTTAATACAATGCCCCTGCTTATCAAAAGTAAGTTGCACAGGGTTTGATTTATAATTATTTAAAATTGAACAGGATTGAAACAAAGCCAACAATGCCCCAAGAAAAAAAACCTTAATATATGACACTTCTGCAAATTTCATTTCCCCTTAAACTATTCTTTTATGATCCGGGCGCGAATAAGCTCTCCTGCAATCTTTCCGGGCTTTGCCCTTAAAGCTATAACAATTGCCGACTTTCCCGACACCAGTTCATCCGGTATAGGATATACTTTGTTTATCTCATCTCCGTCAAACCAATGTACAGCGTCAGACGCAAGCAGCCTGTCGTCAACATAAATATCAAACCCGGATTCGTTACTTACGTTTCCGGGATAAGTAAGTACCAGCTTTTGCTTTGCCTGCGGCATAACTTTCAACTTAAACGAAAACCAACCTCCCGGTTCTGTCTTCCTGTATTTGCTGTTCCTTATCTGTCCGGCTTCCGGTTGGCTGCCCGCAAAATCATGATCTCTTTCGGGCTGCATTTCCCCTAACTGAACATCGTCTACTGTATTTGCCTTTTCAAGAGCTGCCTGCCGGCCAGCATCAAAATAACTATTCTTTATTTTTTCCCATTTAGCTTTTGAGTATAACCGAAAGTACACCTGATAAGGGTTATTGATTTCCTTATAAAATGGCTGAAATTCCAACTGTGCCGGAACACCGGCTTCTTTGGTAACAAAACGCATCTCGTCCTGTATTTTTGACAACCATACAGATGGTTCCTTTTCATCGCTCACAACAACTGGAATGGAATCATTTCCGAAACTGAACTGAGACTTCAATTTAGAAGATAACAAAAAAGGGCCATAAGCTAAAGCATGTAAATCTTCGTCATCAGGCGTAGTCTCTATACGTAACGACATCGGGAATTTACAGCTGATCACATCGCCTGACTTCCACTTGCGTTGCAGTTTCAAATAGGAACCGCTCATATTCTTTTGTAAAGAATATTTCTTCCCGTTCACAAAAACACCGGCATCCTGCGCCCATGCGGGAATCCTGAGATAAAGCGGAAAGGATTTATCCCTGTCCAATTGCAAGGTTAAGGTCAGCTCATCCTTGCCTGCTGTTAACTGCGAGTGCATTGCCATCTTAAGCCCCAGGCCTTTATCTTCCAAAACAGAAGGAATAAAGAGGTTTATAAATACGCCCTTATCGGCAGATTTACTATATATGAACTCGCCATAGCGGCTATGATTTTCCAATCCTGTACCGACACAACACCAGAAGGACTCAAACGGAGCGCTAAAACTTTTTTTATAACCGGGCGCAAGGGGTGTAAAATAGGACACCATGCCTGTAGAAGGATTTTGAGAGCCTAAAATATGATTATACAAAGCACGTTCATAAAAATCGGCATATCGCACATCAGGATACCAATTGAACAGATGATGCGTAAGCTTTAGCATATTATAGGTATTGCAGGTTTCGGTTGTTTTATTGCTCAGTCTGTTTGCTATCTGATGCGCCATCCCAAAATGCTCGGCATCACTGTTGCCGCCATTTGCATAAGAATGGTTCTGCGCCACAATGTCCCAAAAGAAACGGGCGATATCTTCATCCCTTTTTTGTTTGCCCAATTCATATTGACGGGCCACCCCTATCACCTTTGGGATCTGTGTATTTGCATGCAGACCCGCAAGATTATCTTTTTGCTGCGCCAAAGAGGTTAACAACGCATCATCATTAAATTTTCTTGCCAATGCGAGATATCTGAAGTCTCCCGTCAGGGCATATACCTCTGCAAACGATTCGTTGATACCCCCCGGCTCACAACGTAATATCTGTTGCATTTGATCATGGGATAAATTTTTATGAATATCTATTGCCCAATCCGACAAATCAATCAGAATATTTTTTGCCGTCTTGTTGCCCGTCAGCCGGTAGGCATCTATCAGCCCCGCGCAGGTTTTATGAATATTATACCAGGGGACCCAGCCCCCATTCAAATCGAATCCCTTTGAATAAATTTTACCTTCTTTAATATCAGCAAAGATCTTTTTCCCGCCCGGAATGGCCGCCACATAGCCATTTCCATTTTCCCGCTGACAAAAACGCAGCTCATCAATAATATAATTTATCTTGTTAAGCAAGGCCGTGTCCCCGGTTGCTGCATACATCATAGCACATGCCGACAGATAATGCCCCAACGACTGCCCGCCTACCCCCTGGCTCTCCCAACCGCCATATTTAGGCGCTTTAGGCTGAAGCCCTGCCTCTGACCTGAACCCGCTCAATAACCTGTCAGGCTCTAAAGCCAGAAGCCATTCTTTATCCTTTTGCATCGCATGATAAAAAGGGCTGCCGTCTAATAAACGTACATCAGACAGTTGATAAGACTTTGCTGTTGGCAAAGGTTGGGCTGCAGACAAAAAGCTTATCAGATTTAAGAAACAAACCCATACCGATCTCCCCAGCATAATAACGTTTATTTTTTTAAGCAAACTTTTATCTTATACTCCTGAAATCTTTTACCCGGTAAAAAATCAGGTAATTGGCATTGTGCTGATTATCGGCGCCACCAAAATCATCGTCATAAGCTGTTCTGACCGCTGCAATCAGATCATCCCCGTCAAACTGCCAGTCCAGGTACTGAAAGCCGTGTTTCGCTACATTTTTACCTTGCAGAATAATGCCATGCTGCTGCCAGTTAACAAGATCATCAGAGCTCAATAAACATACCGTATTCCGGGTACGCTCCATATAACCGCTCCTGTACTCCTCCGGAACAGCGTTGGTCAACGTCCAGTACTTATTTAACTTTGGATCTTTTTTAATATTAAACTTTTTTGAAGCGCCGGGTAATGTGATAAAGCCTGCAGCAGGATTAAAGATCGCTTTTTTACCATTCCTGGATATGTTAATCATTGCTGCGAGCGTATCTGGTCCATAATGCACACGTAAAATATCGACAACATTTCCATCAGGATCCATCACCGCATTCCCTTCCAGCCACTCGGCCCCTTTACCGAGGTCTTTATCCATTTGCAGCTTATTGCTCACTGTCCAGTTTTTCGCATAGAGCAAATCCCTGTTCTCCTTTACAGACATTACAAATGCTTTAAATCCGCCCCAGGGGCCGCCGGGCTTTACTTCTTCCATACCCCTCCATAACTTTCCTTTTGCATCCAATACCGGCATTGAAGAAGTATGATACCCTATACCTTCTCTGGCGGGAATTAATAACCCTGTCTTTTCATCCACCGGGTTGGTCCAGGTATGCCCGCCATCAGCCGACCGACGGATTACACAATCGCCCTCTCCATTCCTTGTTCCCATTAAATAGAGCTTGCTTTTATGCACAAATAAACCTGACCAGAACTGGTTCAGCTCTGCAATTTTTTTCCAGCTTTGTCCTTTGTCGGCCGATTCAAAGATCTCCGTTTTTGCATTTGTTGCTTCCTGTGAGTTGGGACCGAAAAAATCGTGCGAAGCCACATATTTACCATTGGGTAATATGCAGATGCTTGGCGAACCGATATAGGTTTGGGATGATGCCGGCACATGCGTTATTACTATGCCCGGTACAGCTGTATCTTCCTGTGCAAAAACAGGCATTGAAAACACAAAAGCCAATAAGAACCAATAAGAGAATTGTTTCGTAAGCATAAGTGAGAATTTGTTAAATTATATTCCTGTATACTTCACAACTGAAAAATACGATGCTCGTCCGCACTAAAGTTCAGTAATAATGACAGCATGACAATTGCATAATCCCTGTAATTCCGGTTTTCCTCCCCGGATACAGCACAATCAGGCAAATATCTGACAGAGGTAACATCATCATGTTAGAATAATCCAGGCAAACACTTTTATCAGCATGCAAACCTATTGCATACACCTATGTCCTGTTTATAATATATTCTCCGGTTATTATAAAATATTACCTTTCATTATTCATCCATAAATATATTCGCTTTACTCCTCTTGCTATATTTATTTTGATCAAAGTGCAAAACAGGCGCTATACAGACTTCCTTAGAATAATATTTACCCGGCGCCTTGTTTGTACTTTTCCCAATGATATACAATGTGCCGCGTGCAGGGCCATATCAGCGAAATCAGTTTCAATCACCGTTATGTTCAACATCTCTTTTAATGCATTGTCATTAAACGATATTATTCCGATATCTTTTCCCTGGCTCCATCCTGACAAGGTGCATTTTTTAATTAGCAGAACCAGATCTGAATCTGACTGAATAATATATAATACGCCCTGCCGGGGCATATAGTCCATACCATCTCTTTTAGACTCAACAGGTATATTTTTTTCCAGGAAAAAGCGCCTGATCCCCTGTTCAATATCGGCCACAGGATAGGTATTTGTTGTGTTTATAATGACAATGCGGGTATATTTGCTCACTTTCTCGGCAACTAAGGACAATGATTCATAAGTATCCTTCTCAATGTTGTGAAAAAACCTGACATCGCTCATCGGGAAATGTACAGGCTTACTAAAAAAAACAAGCCGTTCGGAGGATATTATTTTTAGCAGATCCAATACTTCACCTGTATAATCCTGACAGGAAAATTCAGGCACAAAAAGGTAAAAAGAATACCTGTGTTTATTTAAGCTCAGTAGTTCGCTGAGCTTTGTAAGATCGCAATAATATACTACTACATCTATTATTGCTTTACTGTCCAAACTTTTAGCTAAATAATCATATATGAGCCCCGAGCATTTGCCAAACCTTTCAGCAATCAGCAGCACCATTGGTTTTCTTTCTGATAAATAATTAACAAAAAAACCCTTCCCGGCGATGGGAGTTATATAATGTTCCTGCTTTAAAAGCGCATATGCCTTCTCCACTGTTTCTCTGGCTACCCGGCAGTTTTTACTGTATTTGCTGATAGAAGGTATTTGCTGTCCTTCCCTAAGAATACCCTGATTTATCTGAGACTTAATAATCTCAGCAATTTGCTTCACCTTGGTTAAATGCTCATTCTTTAACACAACAGATATAATTAGCCTGCTTTTAGAAAATCACTTATATTTTTCTACATAATTCTAATCTAAAAAAGATTTTAGTATCCTGTGTTTTGAGGAAGTCCCAGGTCAACCTCCCGTTGAGGAATAGGAAATACGTATTCTTTTGGCAGATCCACTACTACCGAGGCATCATAATGTATTAAGGGCCCTTCTGTTTGAGCGGCCTGTTCTACGCGCAGCTTTAAGGTGCCGGTTCGCACCAGGTCAAACCACCTGTGCCCCTCAAGGTATAATTCCCGTCTCCTTTCTTTCAATATTTCATCCAGTGAAATGCCTGTAAGATTACCGGTATTAGCCCTTTTTCTTACCCTGTTCAAAACCCCTAAAGCGTCGGTGTCGCCTGTTTCATATTTTGCTTCAGCCAGCATTAATAAAACATCAGCAAATCTTATAAGGGGATAATCAACACCGCCCAGTTGAAAGCCCTCTCCTACGCCACCGTCTGCAGCAGGGTTTTGGCTATCCAAAAACTTCCATGAAAAAATAAGGTTCCCGTAAGAGGTATTGCCATTCCGGCTGTATACCGTTGTTTGATAGGTTTTCCCTTGCGTTGTGGTATAAGAACCACAAACTATAAGTTGTAGCCTGTTATCAGATGCAGAAAACAAACCGTAAAGGTCTTTAGTTAGCGCAGTTTGAGCATAGGAATTGCCCCCATACAGGTTAGGATTGGCTGCCCAATCGGCTGCTCCCCTGTTTGTATTACGATAGGCCCCGTTTGCCAGGCATTTAATATAAAAAACACCCTCGGAATTATTCTCGGTGAGTACATTAAAATTATCACTATAATTAGGAAGCAGCGAATGATCAGACGTTTCAACTACTTTGAGAAGATATATCCTGGCGGAATCATAGTCTTTCGTGCTTCCGCCATAGTTTAAAGCATGATTGTATTTCGCCACAGAAGCACGTGTGAGGTAAACTTTGCCTAACAGCGCCCTGGCTGCATGTAGGGTAGCCCGTCCCTTACTTTGGCCTTCATACGATTGAGGCAATGTATTTTCTGAAAACTTAAGATCTTCAATTATCTGGGCAAGCACCGCAGCGGCGCTTATTCTCTGATTTAAAGGATCGCCGGGCTGTGAGGGCTTTAAAGGCATGGGCACGTCGCCAAAGAAACGTACCAGTGCAAACAGGTTAAAGGCTCTTATAAACCTTGCTTCACCCTTGATCCGAAGGCTCTCCTGTTCACTTACTGACGATGAGTCGATTTTCGATAATACTGTATTTGCGCTGGTTACACCTCTGTACAGTATATCCCATATTGCGGACAACTCTGAATTTCCCGGATCTACCCGCGCGCTCATAAACTGCCGCCTTCTGGCATTTGACCCAATAAAATTGCAGTTATCTGAAGCAGTCTCTGTCATAAGGTACCATTGCCTGTCAGATGCTATTTCGGCCATCTTATTATACGCATCAACTATCAAAGCCTTTCCGTCTACTGCATCCAGGGGATATGCCGACTTGTTTTTTTCTTCCAGGATATTTTTAAAACATGAACTGAACATGGTTAATATCAGGAAACTCACCACGGCATTGCTGATTAAAAATTTCATCTTTTGATATTTTAGAGTGAAAGATTAATACCTATTAAGATTGATTTGGAAGCCGGATAACTGCTTCCGTTGTCGTACCCGTTGAGGAGCGTACCTGAGCCGGAAATTTCAGGATCCAGGCCAAAATATTTTGTAAAAGTCAAAATATTGTTGGCGCTGATATAAACACGGGCATTACGGACTTTAATATTGGAAGCTATGCTTTGGGGCAGGTTATACCCTAAAGTAATATTCTTAAACCGCAGGTAAGAGCCGTCCTTTATTTGCGATGAATTGGCCGCATCTTCTATGGCATAACCAATCTGGGGATATATGGCTCCGGGGGAGGGATACACTTTGACGGGGTCTGCAAGATCTGCGAACACATTTCTCCCCCTTGTGCCCAATAAATCCATGAATTCATAATTACTGTAATAAATATCATTACCATAAACCCCCTGTATAAAAAATGAAAGCTCAAAATTTTTATATCCCAGCGTATTACTCCATCCGTAAATAAATTTAGGATTGGGGTTCCCGATAATCGTTCTGTCTTTATCCCCATCTAATACTCCATTTCCGTCAATATCGACAAACTTCAGTTCCCCCGCCCTTTGTGAGCGCAGTGTTGATGTATAAAGTCCCTCCAGGTCTTCAGGAAAAATAACCCCGTCATTCAGCAGGCCATAAAAAAGTCCTACAGGCTGACCTTCCAACAATATAAGCCCATTTGAAAACACTCTGTCAACCGGTAAGTCAATGATCTTAGACCTGTTAAAACTATAATTAAGTGACGAGTTCCAGCTCAAACCGCCAAATGTATTTCTATAGCCCAGGGCTAATTCCAATCCCTTATTCTGAATCTCACCAAAGTTTTCCAGATTACTGCCAAAGCCTGTAGAGCCTGAAAGTGCTCTTGTAAATAACAGGTCCCTGGTTCGTTTGAAATAGTAATCGGCAGTAAATGAAAGCTTCCTGTTTAATACTTCCAGGTCTATTCCCAGATCCAGCTGGTGGGTGGTCTCCCATTTCAGATCAGGATTAGCGAGGGAACTTTGCCTATATGAAGTACCGAATGCGGTTTGGCTGGCAGACACGGTAGCTTGTTTTGAATAGGGCGAAATGCCCTGGTTTCCGGTAAGCCCCCAACTGGTCCTTAATTTAAAATTATTGACCCAGCGAACATTCTCCATAAAAGGTTCCGATGAAACCCGCCAGGCTAAAGCACCGGAAGGGAAAAAGCCGTAACGGTTATTGGCGCCGAACTTTGAAGAGCCGTCTATTCTTGAACTTACTGTAAGCAAATAACGGTTTTTGAATGTATAATTTACTCTTCCCAGGTAAGATACCAGGCCTTCATTACTATAAGACATCCCTGCATTAAGCTGATCCCTTGCCGGATCGGATTTGCCAATATTAAAATAAGACAATTCATCAATCTCAAAGTTTTTGTCAGAGACGGACAGCGATTCATTCTCTAATGCCTGCAATGTAAACCCTGCAACAATATTTAGTAAATTATTTGAGTTAAATGCCTTATTAAAAGTCAGTGTATTTTCATTCAATATATCAGTATACTGCCCCCTTGTTGCGCTGGCACTTCCCGACAATCTCCCCTCCAGTAACATGCCGCTTCCTGTGTTCTTATTGGCATAGGAATTGGAAACCCTGTAGGTCATATCAAGTCCGAGCGTAGAACGCAACATCAGTTCCGGCGTAATCTGATAGCTTCCTACAATATTACCCAGCAACTTTAATCTCTTGTTTTCGTTAAAATTATTGGTGGCTTCTATATAAGGGTTCACAAATCTTTTTCGCTCTGCGTCATACGGATTGATTCCTGTATAATCTAAGGGAAGAGTTGGCGGCGCCTGTCCTACAGCAAACAACGGGTTGCTGGTGCTTTGGTTACCGTTACTTACCGCCAGGTTCAATCCTACATTTATTTTTCTATTAACCGCAAAATCCAGGTTACTTCTTAGTGCCAGCCTTTTAAATCCTGATCCTAGCACAATTCCTTCCTGATCAAAATATTCCCCCGAAACCATATACCTGGTTTTCTCTGTGCCTCCCGAAAAACGAAGACTATAATTCTGAATTACAGCGTTTCTGAGAATGGCGTCCTGCCAGTCGGTATCCACATTTTCATTTCCCTTTAAACGCCAGTCTTCTGTCAGCTCTTCATTTGAAGTATTGGCACCTCTGGCCTGCTTCAGGAAGGACAAATATTGTTCGGAGTTCATTAAATTCAGCCTGTTCACAAAACTCTGAGTGCCAATATATCCATCAACATCTACCACTGTCCTTCCGGTTTTACCTCTTTTTGTGGTTACTAACACTACACCATTCGACGCCCGCGCACCGTAAATAGCTGTTGCAGACGCGTCTTTTAAAATATTGATACTTTCAATATCCTGTGGGTTGATATTATTTATATTATCCACTCCTACAAACCCATCAACCACATACAGCACATCGTTTCCGGCAGTAATGGAATTGCCTCCTCTTACCCTTATGCTTACACTCCCGCCTGGTGCTGCATCAGTTTGCCGTACCATTACACCCGGTGCTCTCCCCTGAATACCCTGGGCGAGATTCGTTAAAGGAACTGCTTTCAGATCTTTAGAAGACACTGAAGCAACGGCTCCTGTAAGATCACTTTTCCGCATTGTTCCATACCCGACAACCACTATGGGATCCATTTCAAGGTTTTCAATAGTAAGGGACACATTTAAAATATCGGTTTTTGAATCAAAAGTCAGTTCTTTGTCCAGGTATCCTTTAGCGGAAAACACCAATATGCCGAAGGGCGTGTTGGAAATAATGCTATAGCTACCGTCCTCTTTTGACAGGGCGCTCCGGGCACTTCCCTTTACATTTATTGTTACGCCGGGAAGATAGCTCCCCGTTTCGGATGTAATGACACCTTTAATAACAGTAAGCTCCTGGCTATGAAGCCTCAGATTATACAGGAACAAAAGCAACATCGTTATCATCGCGAATTTCAGCGATTGTGTATTCCTTTTCATATATATTTATTTTGCGTTGAAAATTTTTACCGGGAAATATTTTAAGTGAACAAGTACTACAGCAAGACAGCAATTATTTATAATGATTTCAGATAATCAAGACCCGGAACAAAAACTTTTACCCCCGATGCTTCATTACTATTTTTGATAACCAAGCCGGTATCTAATGAAACATGTGGATTTATCTTCATTAAATATGTCAAAATCCTAAAATACCTGGTTTTGTCCATTGCCTGTATTTCGGGGTATAAAACGGCTATGGCATCAGTAAGCAGGCTATCGTAGACCGTGGCACTGTTAATCAAAGGCTCTCTCTCAATAGTTCCCTTAAGGTGCATGGACGAAGGAGGCTTAACCAGCAACTCCAACATTTTCACAGGAGCTGATTTGACCATTTCAAATACTTCCTGAAAGTCTATACTTTGGTTATCATCGAAAATGAGCCGGTGCCGGTAATATTCTTTCAGCAAGCCTTCATAAGTAACATGAAAATTTCTGCTTGCTATTAACTTCACTAAGGTTATATACTGATTGTACCTGGAAGCAAAGAAATTGTAATCATCTGCCACTAACTCTCCTCCCTGGTTACTTACAGAATGGGAAATTTTTTTAATAATAGCCTGGAAAACAGTATCCTGATCATTGATCCCCGGATTGTGTTTCTTAATAAATAGCCCAACAGCCTCCTCATACCCACCATCGGTTTTCTGTAAAAAAGTATCGCTTACCACCGTCCGGATATCTGAAGCTAAACTTACATTTTCGGAAAAAAAGTGCCTGGTCACTCTCTCCCTTCCTGCATCAGATAATTCAGGGATCCGGATACCGTCAGGCAGATGCAAAGGCATTTTAACACTCCGGATATTCAGAGTATCGCTTTTTAAGCCCGGAGAAGAAACAGCAACTGTTATAACACCCGGAACATTCGTTGACCTGATAAGGTTACTCACAGGAGCAACCGTATAAGCAGCACCACTGTCAGACCCGTTCCACTCCAATTCGGATACGTATACAGAAGCCCCTATTAAACGCCCTTGCCCAAGTACGCTCCAGGTTAAAGTGTTATTTGCGTCTGTAACGCTATTACCATTTTTATCTTTTATCAAAGCCCTGACCACTGCAATTCCAGCCCTGTCTGCGCTTATGATGTTCTGCCGCGTTTCAAGTGATATACTGAAAGCCTCGCCCGGCATCTGAACCGTATGTTCGTGTAGCCTGCCATTCTTTTTCCCAACGGCTTTCAGTTCCCCCCCGACAATTAGCATATCCTTAAAAACAACCGTAGGGAACGCATTATTCAAAGGATATTGTTTCCCCCGGGAAACACCATTCACAAATAGTTCTACCTCGTCGCAATTGGAATCGACAATAACATCCCTGCATTGTCCCAGGTACCTGACTCTCCATATATCAGCATGTATAAATACTACCGGCTGATCAGTATAAAGCGCTTGTGTAAGATAATATATGTATTTAGGTTCCCGGTATGCATCAACCCACCCTTTTGCGTTCACATGCTTTAAAGGCGCATTCTGATATTCCCTGTCGCACCCGTGGTCTGCATATAACCAGGCAGAACAATTTTCACCCAAAAGGCCTCTTGTACTGCCATTCTGTATCATTGCATTTTTCCATTGCCAGGTTTCATTACCCGCTGCCTGCCCCGAAACCGGTGTTGAGTTCATATTACGAGGAGCATCCGCACTGTCAAACCAGCCCCTGACAGTTACGCGCAACAGTTGTTCCAGGTCCAGCTCTTTATGGGTATGCGTTACAAAATCACCTCCGTTTTCACCTTTTCTCAAATGTATGATACGGGTTGAGTCCTCTTCTATTGCCCATTTTGAATCCGCAGCATCCGAAGTTTCATTACCCATGCTCCAGAATAAAATACTCGGATGATTTCTGTCCCGCCTGATCATTTCCCGAACATTTTGCTCCTGAACCTCTTCGCTAAAATCTATACTCTTAATGTTAGGTACTTCCTCTACCATAATAATTCCAAGGCTATCCGCCAGGTGATACAAATACGGGTCATTTATGTAGTGCGCTGCTCTCATGAAATTGTGGCCGAGGTTGACCTTTATATCCAGCATATCCTGCAATGTGATAAAGCGGGGTATTGCATCGCCCAGCCAGGGATATTCCTGATGACGGTTTGTGCCTTTTATGTGAACCTTCCTGTCATTAAGGTAAAGCGCATTCTCATTCCTGTTCCATGTAAACCAACGTACCCCGAAAGAACTCTTGTAGCAGTCAGTAACCTTTCCGTTCACTTTCACGTATAGCTCGGCTTTATAAAGGTGGGGTGTTTCAGGAGACCATAAATACGGCTTTGGGAGAATGGTTTTTTCCACGAAAACAGCCATTTCTCCTTTAGGAATAACCTGCTCTTTCCTAAGTATTTTTACCAATTTGCCCAAAGGGTCGGTAATCCTTATTTCCAACCGGCATTTTCGAGGTATATCATACTCATTTTTTACAAAAGTTTTTAAATGTAAACCAGCGTCCTTTATGCTTTCATTGGAAGTGGTAATAACAGCACCTCCTTCATGTGAGGCATTTCCCTGGAAGGGAATAAACACTTTATTCTTCAGCACCAGTCTCACATTCCGGTAAACTCCTCCGTATACATTCCAGTTACCGGCAGTCATGGGAGGAATCCGATAAGGATCGTTTCTCTGGTTGCTCACTGTAATTGCCAGTAAATTCTCACTGTTCCAACTGACTTTATCAGTAATATCTACAGCAAAAGAGGTAAATCCTCCTTTATGGTCTTCTACAAACTTCCCGTTAATATATATCCGTGCATATTTCTGAACACCGTCAAACTCCAGAAATATTTTTTTATCTTTTAAAGCTGATCCGAAAAAAACCTTCTTACGATAACACCCCCAGCCTTTCCACCAGTACGAATCATCCTGCTCAGAAGGATTAAAAATAAAAGGATGCTTTTCCCCTGTGGTTTCATAAACCGACCATGTATGGGGCAAAGCCACAGCAGGCCATTTTTTATCATCAAAATTTAAAAGGGTTGAAAAAACAGGTTCGCTGTTTTCAGGGAAATAGCTAAACGCCCAGTCCCTGTTGATACATACAGGCTCTGTATTATACACACTGTTTCTTTGGGCGGAAACAATTTCTCCCCGGAAAAAAAGAGCAAATAGTATATAACATATTTTAAACATCGGAAACTATTTTTTGGCAATTGTTTTTGTGCGCAATGCCACACCTAATGAGGCAAAAGCTTTCATAAGTTTAGACCCGTTAAAATAAAAATCAGGAAACTCCTGGCCTATGGCCGTTTCACATCTTACACCATTAACAAAAGCGGAAGGCAGGGGCGACTTTCCTTTGAAGAAAACAAGGGCAGCAATCTCCCCATATTTCCCGGCAACCCGCAGGTACTCATCATCTCCTGTCTCCCGGGCATACTGTATATTCAACAGGATTTCTTTTGCAAATTCTTCTGACAGAAGCTCGTCAGACATGTCTTTTAAACCCTGGGGGGGCGGTATTTCCCCAGCCTTTTTTTTACCTTCTATAAAATCCATATCATCCAGCCTCTCAGCCCATTCAAGATTCCTGAGGGTGGCATTTTCCGCCTGCTCGCCCAAATGATAACGGGCAAACTGTCTGAGGTTTTGTGCTACGTCAGGAACATATTTTTCCAATTGTGTTGCCAGCCATACGCAATGATGAGCCAGGCGAATGGATTGTAACGGCACCTCTTTTCCCGGATCCTTACTTTTCAGATCAACCGAAAGATCGAAAGGATAAAAACCATACTTCTCACACCGGTCCAATGCCATTCGCATAACGGCTCTGAAGTATTCAGCCAGCATATTCTTAAAGGTAATATCGTTGGACTGTAAATAAGCAGCACACCATACACGCATATAAAATGCAAGATGTGCAGGGAAAGCGCCTAATTCTCCCTCCTGGCTTACGATACCATTGTAATCTCCATGCCGGTTATAATAAGCTTTTTCCTTATTCCAGAAATGTGCTTTCCAGATGCCAACAGCATACTTCCCGAGTAATGATATTTCATCTGCCGAAGAGGGTTTGATTTGAGAAAGTGTTCCCAGGAACGGAACAAAATCACGCACTTCGTGATAATTAGCCTCGAAAAAATATTGACTGGCGCCTTTAAAATAAACCGGGCAATCATTCAGCAAATCCCACCCCATGTGTTCTCCCCACGGGTAAAGGCCTGAAGCTGACTGGGTATTAGTAAACCAGTAAGTAATGGCCTCGTCAGCCGCTTGCTTATATTTGATATTTCCTGAAATTCCGGATAGGTCAGCCAGCAATTCATAAAGCGCTTTGTCTTCCATCGGGTCGCAACCATAAAGCGTAACTTTATGGGGGCCTTCTTTTCCCAGCCCGAAAGGGTAATTCAAGATAAGATTATAGTTAAATGCATTGTAGGGATTTTCTGCTGCTACTCCTGACGGCTTGCCCAAAGACAATGACCCCGTACCTTCGGGCTTCTGAAAAGTCGGGGCAAAAAGAGGATAGGGCGTAGACTTGGGGTGAGCCTCTCTTGTCAGGATATTTGAAAATAAAGGACTGTGAATTTCTCCATAACGATCGCGGCCATACAAAAGCATGGTTTCTGCATAATTGATAGCCATTTGCAAATAATCAATCTTTTTTTGTTTACGGCCAGATTTCAAGATCCGTGAAACTTTCAGAGGTTCATATAACATTGCCAACCTGTTATCACGTATCCACCATGTCTTGTTTTCAGAAAGAGTAGCTGCCAGGCTTTTTAATTGTAATATATGCCCCTTTTTAGGTTTTATTTCAATCTCCAGCGGGTCATTGGCATTAAATACAACCTGCAGCGCGCCACTGGCAGCAGGAAACTGAACTTCTGTTCGCTGATTTTTATTTTTTATACAGGCTATTCCTGCAGCAGCAGACCAAAAGAAAACCGAGGCCCGGGCCACTTTCAGATCAGGGCCGGCTTCAAAAAATAATGTAATAGTACCATCACTTCCAATATCCGCAACCAATCCATGCAGTCCCAAACAGGAAGTATCCAAAGCACCCCCTGTTTTATGAATGGTACCGTTATTCCAGATAATCCGTTCATAACCCGGATCATTTCCCAATTGTACATTTCCGGAAATATGAAGCTTTTTGCCAATGCCCCTGCCTCCGTTTTTATACTCGGAAGCTTTTGTCCCGGCCGGGAAGTTCTGTCTGCCATTTCCCCAAACAGCCCAGTCTTTTGTGCCGGCCATGCTAATATTCAGCCAGCCACATTTAAGAAAAAAAGCAGTGTCAACCTGAGCGTACACATAATTTAAGAAAAAAAGCAAACCGATCGTTATAAATAAACTTCTCATTTTACATTTAATTTGAAGTTGTTAACCTCAACAAATAAAAAATACCAGGTGCGAACTGTTTTACAAGCCTTATTAATCCATCAAAGCTCACTTCTTGTTCAAGCAGGCTATTTCATTTTCAGCATTTCGTTACCGGCGTTTAAAAATGCTCCGGCTGCATATTCATTGGTGTCTTGGGGGTAAACCCTGGTTGGCTTATGACCCACACGCTGCACCGACCCAAGCATCCCTTTACGGTTCACCTTTTTTACCAGGGCATTCCATGTCTTTACCACTACGGGCTTAAATTCTTTTTCAGAAAGAATTTTATTATTTATCCCCCATGCAAAAGCATAACAAAACAAACTGGAACTACTGGTTTCAGGATCGGGAAAAGAGATGGTATCATACAAACTACTGCGCCATAAGCCATCACCGGACTGAAGCCGCTTCACTTTATAAGCCATTTCTATAAACTGGTTTTCAAACTTCTTCCTGTTTTTATAATCCAAAGGCATATAAGCCAACGTTTTTGCCAATCCTGCCAGTACCCATCCGTTCCCACGACTCCAAAATACTTTTTTACCGTTTGGCTCTTTTGCCTGGTTGTCTCCTTTTGCCGGGCTGTAATTCGCATCCCGGTAATAAAGGCTGTCTTGCCTGTCGTACAGGTAATCAGAGGTATCCCACCACATATAATCCATTATCTCAATATATTTCAATTCTCCGGTTTGCCTGCTCAACATGGCAAATGCAGGAGGAGCCATAAAAAGAGCATCACACCAGGCCCAGTTATCATCTTTAGACCAGCCGGCCACACTCCCTAAAATCGGTTCATTCACTATTTTATCAAAAGTCTGCCGGCAATGCTCTATCATTTTGGGATCCCGCCTCAACTCAAACAGTCTGATATAGGTTTGGGCAACTACCTGGTCATCGGCATGACGGGGCTTAGGACCCAGTTGCCAGTTGTTCCGTTGCCCCCATTCTAATGCAGCTTGCAGGTATTTTTCATTTCCTGTACTTTCCAATGCAGCCATTACACCCGTAAAAAATACCCCTCTTACCCACCCGTTGGCCGGAACTGCCTCAACAATCCCATTTGCCATAACCGTACTATCTTTTAAATGATTCAACTGGTAATCGCAAACCTTTGACATTATTTTTTTAACGGTCCGCTTATTAATTTGGAAGGTTTCTTTTTGTGCAACAGAGATTTTAGAACAAACAACAATACCAAACAGAACTAACAGATGCCCAATATTTTTTTTCACGTTACTTTTAATTTAAGCCAATCAAAAACAGGACACGAAAATAAAAGAGAATGCAACCGGCGGCTGGGAAAAGCTGGTCAGAAAATAGGAAAAACTATTCATTTAAGCGTATACCCCCTGCTATTCATTGATAATTTATGATATTTACAGCAGATGGCAGCAAACAGCTTGTATACTTATGCGATCGCTTTTAAAATTATACCTTACCGGGTTGCTGCTGTATCAGGAACGATTATATTATATACTTTTTTATATGAAGGATAAAATGGCAGGCAGAACATTAGGATATTACGTTGTCATTTTCTACTTGCTATTTAGTACCAGGAATAACGCCTGCGCCCAGGTAAGCTTTGTAAACTATACGGATGCTAATGGATTATCCAGCAATTCGGTTACCTGCATTTTTCAGGATCACGAAGGAATGTTATGGATAGGCACCCAGAACGGCCTGAACCGGTTCGATGGATATAGTTTTAAAAGATTTAATTCACGGCAGGAAAGTGGCAGGGCTATTACTAATGATGTGGTTACAGCTATGCTGTCAGATAAAAACGGCCGGCTTGTAATAGGCACTCCAAAAGGATTGAACCTATACGACCCGTTAAGCAGAAGCTTTTTGAAAATCGACGGAAACCCGTTGCTGGAAGCATTTAAAAACAGTAGTATTACCGCTTTATTTGCAAAAGGGAATTCCCTTTGGGTAGGCTCTAAAGAAAAAGGCCTGAGCAGGTATGATCAGCAAAAACAACTATTATTAAATGAGATTGCAAATTTTCCAAAAAACACTGTTATTACGTGTTTGTTTGAAGATAAAGAAAATAAACTATATATAGGAACGAACAACGGCTTATATGTATACATGTTTAATCCGAAGGGAAGGCTGATCCGGGAAATCAGGCATTTTCAAAACGACTATATTAATGTGATCTACAAAGATTCCAATACAACTTTATGGGTAGGCACCAAACAGGGATTGATCAGAATAGCGGCTGTTTCTCAATCAAATGCAGGAACACTGGACATATCTTCCAGCCGGTTCACTTTTCATCCTTCCAGCCCTTCCGGTATTTCTCATAATGATATCCGGTCAATTACAGAAGACAAAAAAAGTAATTTATGGATCGGGACAAGAGGCGGCGGATTGAACAGGCTTTCTGTAAACAGCAGTCCCCGGAATACCTTGTTTAAACATTTTTTGCATACACCCAACAATCCTAACAGCCTCATTCAAAACGAGGTATTTGCAACTTATGTTGATACTTCCGGCACCTTATGGGCCGGAACCTATAACGGCATTAGTAAAATTGTGCCCTCGTTCGACAATTTTCATCACTTCCAAAATAGCCCGTTCAGTACACAAAGTATTTCCAATAATAATGTGGCTGCTATACTTCCATATGTGATAAACGGGAAACAGTTTGTATACATCGGTGGCTCGGGAGGAATTAATACAGCGGCAACCATAGCTGTTCACAACCAAGAATACCGGTTTTATGCTATTCCCGACAATAACAGCGATATAGAAAAAAGAAAGGTTCAAAGCCTGTTTATGTATAGGCCGGGCATCCTCTGGATAGGGACCAAAAAGGGGATCAGGATTTATGACTATCATAACAGCAGATTTTTACCCCCACCACTAACGTTAAATCAACTGCCTGAAGTAACGATCAGAAAAATCCACAGGGACAAAACAGGATTAATATGGATAGGTACAACCAATGGCCTGTATGTATGGGATCCACAAAAATCATTATTATCCCCATCGTTGCTTTCATCCCAAAAAAAGCCTAACACCAATTACAGAGATTATATTGAACCGAATCAATATGAAAATGTATTCGCAATTGAGGAAGACTTAAGCGGAAATATTTGGGTGGGTACCTGGGGAGGAGGCCTGGTAAAATTTAAAGCTGGCAATATTAAAGAGCAGCCTTTGATGTACACTAATGACCCGTCCAACCCCAAAAGCCTGTCCAGCAATTATGTTGCCTCACTTTACTGCAGCAAAAAAGGGGAAATATGGGTAGGCACTTCCAATGGATTGAATTTACTAAGCTCAGCTGATAATGCTGCTGCATTTGCCATGTATGCCAGCACGTATAACACCGAATACGATACGCATATTGCCGGTATACAGGAAGATGATAAAGGTCATCTGTGGCTGGCTACGTTAAACAGTATTTGCAGATTCGATCCTAAAAATACCCGGTTCCTGAATTACCAGTTTCCCTTTGGAAATATTACCAAAGAAAACTATACAATGGGAGTAGCAAAGGACCAGGAAGGATATATGTACTTTGGAGGGATGAGTGGTTTTATCAGCTTTCATCCTGACAGCATTATTACCAGTTACAGACATTTTCCATTAGTGTTATCAGAATGCCAGGTATCATCAGGGAACCTGCAAAAATCCGATCCTGAAATAAACTGGCCGCAAAAAAAGGTCTATTTAACTTATAAAGATCTGGGATTTTCATTTTCGCTCACCTCTACTGATTATAGTATTTCCCAACAGGTTTCCTATGCATACAAACTGGAGGGGATTGACCAGGACTGGATATACAGACCGCCCGATCAAAGACATGCTTCCTACGCCAACTTAAAACCGGGAACATATATTCTGAAAGCTAAAGCCACCAATGCGTTGGGCATCTGGTCTTCACCGGAAACTTTATTAACCATTATTGTAGAAACCCCCTTCTGGAAAACATGGTGGGCGTACGCTATATATATAGTCCTTTTACTCCTGGTTCTGCATCGGCTTATTCAATATGTTCTGGAACGTGAAAGGCTGAAAGACAGGCTTAAAATGGAACAAATAGAAAAAGAAAAAATAAAAGAACTGGAAGAACTGAAGCTTAATTATTTCACAAATATCTCGCATGAATTCAGAACGCCGTTAACTCTTATTTTAGGCCCTCTTGAACAACTATACAGCACCATATCTCCTATGGCAGATGGCCCAACAAAAGAGAACTTATCTTTTATACGTAACAACGTTGATCATTTATTCAGGCTGATTAATCAACTGATGGACTTCAGAAAGGCTGAGGGCAATAATATGAAATTAAGTGTTTCTGAAGGAGAGATCATTAGCTTCATTACAACGATTAAGGACTCCTTTACCAATCTGGCCCAACGAAAACAGATAAAAATTTACTTCATAACAGACCTTGATTTCTTGACTGTATGGATCGACTGGGATAAATTAGAAAAAATCTTAAACAACCTGTTATATAACGCCATATCCTTTACACCACCTCTGGGTGAAGTAAAGTTAAAATCAGCTTACAACGAAGGCCAACTTGCTATATCTGTTCAGGATACAGGCCACGGGATTCCCCCCGATCAGATCGATCATATTTTTAAGCCCTTTTTTCAAGCCGATAACCAGGTAGTATCCGGAGCATATGGATACGGAATCGGTTTGTCATTGGTTGAAAAGCTGATTCTGCTACACCATGGACAAATAAGTGTTGAATCTACCCCTAATAAAGGCACAACATTTCATTTCACTTTTCCGGCAACAAAAGCATCTTACCAGCCGGCTGAAATCCAGCCGAATACTCAATACAAATCTTTTACGGTTAATGAAATACTTTCTGAACCCGAATATTTAGCAGAGCAGGAATATAATAGCGATTCATCTGCCGGAGGATATAAACTTCTAATAATTGATGACAATCCCGATATTAGGCGATACCTGTCTAATTGTTTTTCAACAATCTACCAGATAGAAGAAGCTGCTAACGGATTTGAAGGAATCAACAAGGCTGTATCTTTTAATCCCGACCTGATTATCACCGATGTATTAATGCCGGAAATGGATGGCAACGAGTTCTGTGAAAAAATAAAAGTTAATATTGCAACAAGCCATATCCCTATTATCATGCTGACAGCCCTGGACCAAAAAGAGCAACAAATAAAAGGACTTGAAACCGGTGCCGATATATACATGGTTAAACCAATTTATTATGATGTACTCAAGGCCCAGGTAAAACGGCTTATAGAAAACCGGGAAATACTTAAAAAACATTTCCAGCAACAGATTGTTATTCAGCCTAAAGAAGTTACTGCCACTTCAATTGATTCGACATTTCTTGCACAGGCGATTGAAGTTGTTGAAAACAACATTGGGAATTGCGAATTTACAGTCGACCAGTTTGCCCGGGCTCTAACAATGGGCAGATCGGTATTATACAGAAAACTAAAAAGCCTGACAGGATTATCACCAAATGATTTCATAAAAACGCTGCGGCTCAAAAAGGCGGCCCAGTTACTTTCAAAAAATGCGGGCAACGTTTCTGACGTATGCTATAATGTGGGTTTTACTGATCCCGGGTATTTTACAAAATGCTTTAAAAAGGAATTTGGACAGACTCCCAAAGATTATACTTTAAATGACACAGTTATTTAAGCCTTCGCGTAAATTGTAAAAGCGAGTGGCATATGCGATTTCATCGTAGACTTCACAGTATTTTTCATACCAGCCTGTATATACAAAAGAAGGCTTTTTACTCAAGGTCGCTCTTTTTGTTATCGCACACAATTCATTTATTTTTCACCATAAAAACACAGTTATGAAGCAGAATGTCGGTATATAAGCCTGTTATTTTCAAGCAAATCCTGCAGATGATTACTATAGTAATACATCCGGACATCAATATTTGTTTCCGTTTTCAAATATTGAATTAAAGCATGGCACAATATTTCTTCATGCTCATTCATACTGCTTACAATAACTATTGCTTTACGAGCAGTCAACTTGTTCTTAACAGCAAAATAACCCTTACCAGCGATTGACCTGATTAAACCCTGATTCTTTAAAATGCCATAAGCCTTTTCGACTGTATCTCTTGCTACCTTATAGGATATACTAAACTTATTTATAGAGGGGAGCTGTTCGCCTGCGGAGATATTTCCTTTTTCAATTTCTGTTGCTATGGCCCATGCAATCTGATCGGCTTTTTTATCCCACTTATTGAACACAATTTTAAAATGATCCATAAATTATGAATAATAGTTAAATATTTTTGGCCTTAAAGCTCCAAATGCCTGAAAAAACCTTAAAAGGAATATATCCCTGCCTGGCATTTATTTCGCCCGGCTTTAAACCTTTCAGATATTTGCCTTTTTCCCAAACTTTTTTACCGTTCAATGTCACCGATTTTAATTTTTCGGCAGGAATGTTCACAATTGCCAAAGTTCCGCCCGGTACTGTTACATTTAATTCCAGGCCCGAATCCATTTGTAAATAAGCGCTTTTTATTTTTCCTGCCACACTGGCCACTTCTGTAGCTGCCCTGTTTACCAACCCGGGATGCGGAGTCAGCTCAAACAAACGATAGCCGGGAATAAGCGGAACAATTCCATTAATGTTTTGTGAACAGATAATAAGCGGGCCGCCGCTCCATGCATGATTTACCGATCCGGCAACGTGGCCATCAGTACCTGGCCAGTGTTCGGGCAATGTCGAAAACGGCCAGCCCTCAACCATTGGTTTATATCTTAATTTCAGGCGATGCAGTGCTTCTTTGGCATAACCCATTTCCATCATGGCTTCCAGTACATATTTTTCCATATACGGGCTTGCATGATATTCGGTTTGAAAGATCTTTAATAAACCCGGATATTTTTCTTTGGGAACAAGGCCGCAAAGCACCGCCAAAGCCTGTGCCCTGTCATCTGTGCTTTCCTTATAATCTGCAGAACGATATCCTCTTACTGTCCAGTATTTTTTATCAAATGCAACTTTAAATGCCTGCATATATTGAAGAAAGAACGTTTTATCATCATCCTTTTTAAGTTCCTTCGCTGTAAGGTACATTCCTTTTACTGCCAGATAATACCACAGATCATAAAGTAAAGGTATATCCCTGTTATTCCCCCAATCTCCCCAGGTCCAATCTCCGAACCGGGGCATCGAAAAACCGTCTTTCCGGGGCTTCCATAAAAATATATATTTTCGTATCTTATCATAAAACTGCTCCAGCAATAATTTATCACCTGTATGCATATAATAGTTCCATAAACCGTAGTAACCGATAGCTGCAAGCGATTGGTCGGGTAAATCTTTGTTCCAGTTACCGGCCGGAGCAGGCGCAAAGATCTTCCCATCTTTCTGTTGCCATTCTAATAATTCAGTCAGCCATTTTTTAGATAACGCATGAGCTGAAGAAGAAAGTGCATAAAAAGACTGTGCAGATTCCAGCACAGCATCGCCGGCCCATTGCGCCCGTTCCCTTTCCGGGCAATCCATATAGGTATCCCGCATGTTAACATACAGTGTCCGTTGCGCCTTCAGCCAAAGCTCATTGAGGAAAGGATCCGAACTGTGAAAACGTCCTTCAAAAGATGCCGGGTAGCCTGTTTCCCGATACTTAACATCTAATATTTTCACACCTGCAGGAATGATATAATACACTTTATGACCATTCATCCATCCCAAACTTTCATATTCCTGTACACCGGCTTTTGTAATATATTCAGCACGTATGTTTTCTGCAGATCCTCCTTTATAGTAAAGATAATTATCGGTACAAATAATGATCTTTTTGCCTGGGTTTGCTTCTACCTCAAGATAAGGAGTTACCTGGGCGTTATACGGCAGGCTGCAAACCAGGGTATCGTACTTATCAGAATCGCTTTTCTTCACATTGGGGTACTGCATCAGACCCGAATTCTTCCATTGGGGTATCGGCCTGATATGAAGCCTGTTCCATGGGTAGCAACCGGCTTCGCCCAATACTACAGCAGGCTCTATTCTCCCTTTAAAATCTATATCTTTCCAGTTACTGATTTCTTTGTTTGCATCATATAAAATACTCGACTCAGACAAACGGTAATTGGGAAGCGGAGGAGGGGCCGTTTGGTAAGCTTCCAAAACAGAACACTTCCAGCTGCTGTCTGAGAATAAATTCATCCCGTCAGAAACACAGTCAAACAAAAGTCCCGCCCGCCCGCTGCTACTGTGGGAAAAACCATCCTTTCCAAAGAACCATACTACAATTGCAATTACATTTCGCCCTTTCACCAGATAAGGCCCGATATCAACCTGTTCATAGTAGGTATCCAATGGGTTAGGACCTCTTTTTAAACCACCCTCAAACACTACCATTTCTCCATTGATCCAAAGCCAGTATTTAGAATCAACCGCTATTTTGGCTACAGCCGATGCCACGGCATTGTCTAAAGTAAATTCCTTCCTGTAACCCAACCAGGTATTGGAAGTACTCTGACAACGTTCAGTAGAAATCCATTTCCCACTCCAATCCTGGCCAAATGCCATGCAGGCAAGCAACTGAACACACAGGATACAAAAAATTCTTTTTATCATTTTCAATTTTTAAAGTAAAACACTTTTCTTTCGATCCGGCAACCTTCAGCAATTAAAGCCGTTCCCTAATCCTCCGTATCGAGCGCATTGCCATTCGCCAGGTCAAAGTAACGGCAGGAATAAGGGTGCATATTTATTTTCACCTCTTTCCCATTCAACGCATAAATTGTTTTTGTGCCGCCATTAACAGTATAAATACCGACTATTCCGCCCCCTACAGATATATAATCTTTGGGCACTGCATTTCCTACATAAGCACGAACATTGGCCCGGTTGAAAATCATTTTATATAGCTCCGCATTATCCCCTAAAGGAGCCCCTATGTATCCTACAGTATGGTTCCGCATCTTTTTAAAACCCGCCGCAACCAGCCCGTTATCGTAGGTCGCGGATGTGTCGGCCGTTTTATCATCTACCTGAAAAAGGCTTAGAATACCATCTGTGCGTACCTCTTCCGTTTTACCGTTCAATTCCATCGACATCCGTCTTGCCGCCGGGGCCATCTTTATCTTTATTCCGGTAAGTGCTGTCATAAAAGCAGTGTCGTTCGTTTTTCCGTCTGTATATCCGGTTGCCGAAATAAAGACCACCGTTCTGCCGTCATTCATAACTTTCGTTTTGATATACTTCCGCATGTCAGCATCCAGCAGGGATGTGTGTGAGAAAATAACTACTTTATATTTCTCTAAATTCACTTTTTTCAGATCCATTAGGAATATCTTCTCAAAGGACACGCCTGTACCCAGTAGTGCGTCTGCCATTTTCTCCACCAAAGAAGCGGTATATTTCTCAGCCCGCTTAGGACGCGTATAGTAGTAAGCGTACATATCATGGACAACCAGCACATCCGCTGTTGAATGATAGCCCGCCTCCAGCTGCCTGTTTGAGATTTTTAACAGAGCTTGCGCCTCCTGCTGTAACCGCGGTGTAGACCACCATCCTCCGCCCTGGCTTTTTGGTCCGAAATCGTACCACCATTGCCCGCCATTTTCTGTAATGCTGTACATAAAATTCCTTCTCATCCGGGCTATTGTCTGATCTTCATTTGCCGGAATACCCGGAAAATAGGCTTTACCAGCGCCGCTTCCGCCCAAATGGGTGCCTCCGTCATGCTCTGTGAACCATATTTTTTTATTCAGCACCATCGAAGCAGCCAAAGACCTGTAACATCCCGATCCATCCATGGTTCTGGAATAATAGGGACCAGCCAGGTAATCAATATAGGGACTTTCCAGTATGGTTTTAATATCCGCCTGGCTGGCCTGCGCCCCAACCGTAAACCCACCATAAAAGTAGCCGAAGAATACGCCGGTAATAGCCCGCCTTGGCCAATTTTCTTTTACACTTTTTGTAAGCGTATATACGAGTGACGAAATCGCTTTTTGCTGGCATTCATAATAATCAATAACATATTGATCCGCCTGAGGGTCTCTGAATTCACCATCAGCCACCTGAAACCTTCTTTCATAGCCCGGAACATGAATTTCTTCCAGGCTTTTATAACTGCTTTTCCAGTAAAAATTTATACTGTCTATGGTGCCATATTTCTGCTCTGCAAAATTCCGGAAATAGGTATCCATGGATGAAGAACAGTCAGGCTCATTAAATATCCCGTAATAATGCCATTCTCCATATACGCCTCCTCCAACATGAAAACCTACAATACGATCGGATTCCGGCAATTTTATCAGCTCCCTTAAAAAAAGCTTCAGTTTACTTTCGGCAAAACTCCGGTATGCTTCTGAGGCAAGACTTTCTGCAACCGTTCCGCCAAACTCTTTATTATCGGGGCCGGGCTTAGTTACACAGCAACGTTGTGCGGGATATTTATCCAGCCACCATCCGGGAGCAGATACGTTAATACGTACCACAATCTTTGCATTGGGATTGATCTGCAAAATCCCTGATAATTGTTTCTTTACTCCTGCCATATCAAATCTTCCATCCGGCATCAGGGAATATTTAAACCACATATCCGTTTGAATAATATCATATCCAATCGAACTAAACTGTGCTATACTCTTCTTTGTAGGGTCTTTCCAGGTTTGACGGCCTTGTTCCGTACCTGAGTACATTAAAGGAGGCACTGGTTTACCATTTATAAAGAACACCATTCGTCCTTTATACATCCCGCTCCATCCTTCCATTTTTTGCCCGAAAGTTTGCTGGGCACTACTAGTCGCTAATAACAGGAAAAGCAGGAAAACGATTTGTTGTTTCGTCATTTACAGAGGTATTGTAGTAATTAATAAATAGTATTTTGACACACAAGTATATGGCAAGCTCTCATCAGTAATTAGCTGCCGGCACAGGTTTCCCGTCTGCACCTATCACCAATTCTTTAATGAATATGGCTGTACGCCTTGGTTTCTCAGAATCATGTGTATGATGAATAAGGAAGGTTTTACCTTTGGCCTGCAGGATGGCCGGATGCCCGGCCGGAAAACTGGTAATATAGGTCCAGTTGTTTAAACCGTCCGGAGATTCATATACACGGGCCTGGAGTTTCCACGCATCTACAATCATAAAGTGCCGTCCGTTTTGCTTCCAGTAAAAAGGGGCTTCATGGCGCAGGTCATCAATTGCGGCCCCCCTTACTTTCCACCTACCCAGATCTTCACTTTCTGCCAGCCAGGTACGGGCACCATGCGCCTCATCTTTATAGGCCATCAGCCATGTTTTACCCACTCTATAAACACATGGATCAATACACCTGTCAGAAGAAAGCGGAATAAAAGACTCAAAGTTCCAGTTTTCGCCATCTTTACTGGTATAATGCTTTATATAGCTGATACCTTTCCCCATTTTGCCGGTAATGGCCGGTACATAACTCACATACAAGTGAAATGTTTTTTTATAATAGATTACAGAAGGTGCCCATAAAGAATAATCATCTTCAACAGGACGTTCCAACCTTTCGCCTTTGCAGGTTCCGATATATTGCCACTTACGGCCGTCCTTCGATGCTGCAATGCCAATTTTTGACCCTTCAGCCCAACCATCCCCCTCCAGGTCTGCACGTCTTTGCGTATAATACATATAGAACTGCTTTTTTGCCGGGTTCCATAATATAAAAGGATCGGCGCCCCCATTCCAAACAGGATCAATGTATGCAGGCTCAGCATCCGGTACATAAAACTCCTGCGCGCGCATTGTATTAAAAAAGAACAGGAAGCAGAATAGAGAAAAAAACTTTTGCATAGTCTTTAAAATTTAAGAATGGTACATATACGTTCAAAGAATCCGGACAAAAAGACCGGTATGAAATGTATATAAAAGCAGGTTTAACTTAACACCAATAGTTCTTAAAACTACAGGCCAGCCTATTGAAAGCCGGCTGGCTTACCCGGCCAGCTCCAGCTCGTCAGATCTTCGCTCCAGGCTATACCAATGGAGGCGTTTTTATCGAAGTCTCCTTTCAATTCACTTTCGGGCCCCGACCCATGAAAAAACATCAGGTACTTTCCAATAGACTTATGCTTTTTAAGATGGATAACCGTTGCAGCGGTGAGCCGCCCCCTGGCCCACTCCCAGCCTGTTTGCCCGAGTGTTATCACGCCCGGAACATCCTGCCAGTGAGTGAGATCCCCGGATCGTTTGATTCCAATACCATTATGAGGTGAGTGAAACATGACATATTGATTATCTACAACCAGCACACAGGTATTTTCTCCGCCATCCGGAATATTTCCTGCGTAAACCCAATCTTTCATATTGTAGGTATAAGACATACTTACACCTTTGTATTTATAAAAACACCACCATTTGCCAGGATGATCTTTATCTTCCAGCAAATAGGGATCAATCATTCTTCCCATTTTTTCAAACGGAATATTTCCCTGCACTTTCAAAAGCTCAGGTTGCGACCATTTTCGTAAATCCTTGCTGCGCATAATGTACAGTCGGGCATCTGCGTTTCCATACATAATTTTCTCTCCCGCTTTATAACCCGGGCGGGGATAGGTTTGCAGACACAATATCCATTCATTTTTAAACCGGATAATATTTCCCGGACTGGAGAAATTCAGATGCTGATCTTTTGGCGTAATTATTTCAGGCAGGCTCCAGCGGGCCAAATCTCTGGAACGGGAGAACGCTGTATATGAGTATATGTTGCCTTCTTCTTCTGCTTTAACAACAGTGAAGAACAGATAAAATATTCCCTTTTCGAATAAGACAGCTGGATCTCTGTACGCAACGGAATCATTACCGCTGAAAATGACAGGAGATGGAAGTTTCTGTAAAGATTGAGCGAAAGCTTTTGTACTACTAAAGACAACCAGTATATATAAACACAATAAAGAACACCTTCTTATCATACCATTTTTATTTAATTGCGGAATGAATGATCAGTTCACTTTGTGGCAGCCCCTTTGGTTGGGCAATTACCCTGATAACACCCGGTTGACCGGTTGACTGAACGATGGCAATAAGTTTTCCAAAACGCGTATGCCGGGTATGGGTTTTAAATGATTCATCGCTATCCTGATTGCCATTATCTATGCCTATTAATTTACCGGGGCCTTCAATGGAAAAAGTTACCGGCAGGTCTGCATCGGACACCAGGGTGCCCTTTTCATCGAGCAACTTCAATTCCACCACGGCAGCATCCTGCCGGTCTGCAACGATCTTCTCTTCGGATGTTTGCAGTTGTATCTTCGCCGGGGCCTGGGCTGTGGTGAGTGTATCTCTTGTAACTTCCGCTCCGTTATTTTTCCCGATAGCAATAAGGTGGCCTTCTGCATAGGGCACCCACCATTCAATTGTATTATTAGCAAACTCAGCAGTATTACGCTCTCCGAAGGAACGCTGATTCACCTGCAATTCTACCGATTCACAATTTGTAAATGTATGCACCCGGACGAGGTGCTTTTTATAGTAAGGAAAATTCCAATGAGATACCATTTTAGGGTAAGACCAGTTGAGTTTTGCAGGATCCACTTTTAAATCTGCATGGTCGTCTAATACAGCCAACGCAACCACGGGACGCTCCAGCCAAACTGCTTTAAAGAAGCCTGCGATTGCTTTTGGAAAGCCTGCTATATCAATAATTCCGGAAGATCTTATTTTCAGGGGCCAGCCTCCCACCTCTCCAATATAGTCAATACCCGGCCATAAAAAAGATCCGGCAACATAATCATTCTCTGCCACATCGTACCAGGGATTCCGCCTGGTTTCGAAATTCATTTTGTTCCCCTCATAGCCACGGAAATAACAATAAGTTTCTGTGCCAATGAAAATCCTCGAAGGAAAATCTTTTTTGTCCTGTTCGTACCAGGGCTCCTGGTAATTGTATCCAACCACATCCAGCGCCTGTGCAAATCCGTTTTCGTTGAACCCTCTCGAAGGGTTGAGTCCTACCATTACTTTCCGGGTGGGGTCAAGCTTATGCACATAGTCGACCAATAACTTAACTGTATCGGTTCCGGATGGAAGATTTTGTTCAATAACTTCATTGCCCACACTCCATAAAATAACAGAGGAATGGTTCCTGTCTCTTAGCACCATGGATCCTATGTCTTTTTGCCACCACTCCTCAAAATACTTCTGATAGTATCCATATCTTCTCCATTTATCCAAAGCCTCATCAATTACAAGAAATCCCATTGAGTCGCATAGCTCCAGAAATGCCCGGTCTGGCGGATTATGACTGGCCCTGATGGCATTACATCCCAGTTCTTTCAATGTTTTAAGACGCCGCTTCCATACATTAGGCGGTACGGCCGTTCCAACAGCTCCGGCATCTGTATGCAGGTTCATGCCTTTCAATTTCACTACCTTGCCGTTTAGTAGAAAACCTTTGTCGGGGCTCCATTCAACCACTCTTATGCCCAATTTAGCCAACGACTCATCGATTACTTTCCCATCCTTTTTAACGGTTGTTCGTACCTGGTATAAATATGGATTAATATCCGACCAAAGTACCGGGTCCTTTATCTCCACCTGCTGTTTAAATTGGCTTACTATACCTGGCTGCAGGCGCAAGGCCTGCGTATTTATAGCTACTCTTTTTCCTTGCCGGTCTACAATCTCTGTAACAATAGTATAAGTACCGGTCGTTAGCCGGGTATTTTTTATGCTGGTTTCGATACGGACAACGGCCTTTTGGGCAGACACCTCAGGTGTAGACACAAAACTGCCCCAGAGATCAATATGTACAGGATCCAATACTTTAAGCCAGACATTTCTGTATATGCCCGAGCCCGAGTACCATCTTGAAGAAGGTAATTCGGCATGATTTACCCGAACGGCGATTACATTGTCTTCACCAAACTTTAAATAGTCTGTAAGGTCGTACTCAAAAGGCGTATAACCGTAAGGATGAAAGCCCAGGTGATGCCCGTTGATATACACATCGCTTTGATGATATACCCCTTCAAAATGAAGGTAGATTTTTTTTCCCTGATTCTTTTGAGATACAGTAAAATGCTTCCTGTACCACCCGATACCGCCAGGTAAAAATCCATTGGCGCTTAATTTTTTATCATTAACGAACGGCTGCTCAATACTCCAGTCGTGCGGTACATTCAGCAACCGCCAGCCCTTATCATCAAAGTTGAAAGCGGCAGCGCCCTGAACATCTCCCAAATGAAAACGCCAGTCCAAGTCAAATTTTTCCACTTTCCTTCCCAAACCTGCCTGTAACGATGAATGAGATAAAAGACCAATAAAAATGGTAAGTAAAATTCTTTCAAGTTTCTTTTTTATCATAATCTTATTTTGGAATTTCGAATAATACCTGCATAGCCTTACCAGACTGCTTATTTACTGTAGTATCCAACAAATGATATACGGGCCTTAAAATAATATTGGTTGGTCTTATGCTCCATAGTGAATCTGAAAGCTGCACCAGCTGCAGTTGGGAGGATAACTGTAATAATCTCTCCCTCTCCGTTCCCAACTGCAGTACTCCATAATTGAGGGTATACAGTTCGGGCTTATTGTACTTTGTATTTACTATTTTTTGTATTGAGGTTAATGTTTGTGCATTGAATGACAGAATATCTCCGGCTTTTAAAGCTGTTTTGCAGTTTACAAACCCTCCTGCCAATTCAAACGGAATTGGCTTGCCGTTTAAACTGATTTGAAAATGGTTCATCCAGCGGGGAGCGAAGAAACTGAACGTAGAAGCCTTTTTTCTGCCACTTTGCAAAACCTTAACTGTAAAATCGGAAGAAAACGGATAGCGGGTAATCGTTTGAAGCCTTAACCCATCGCCCAGGTTATAGACCGCCCTAAAAAAGAACGGAAATATCACCCTGTTTTGATCGGAAAAGCAACTAAACCGGACGGCGCTGGTTAATCCTTCGGCTCCGCGCATGGTGCAACACCAGTACGCCTCATCTGCCACTACTTTCAAAAATGGTTCATCTTGATGTGTACAGTTATCCAGGCCGAAGCCACCGTTAGCCCTTTGAGTACGGGATAAAGCATTGTAGTATATGTTATGGGCATCTTCGAGGTACAAAGGGTTATTCAAAAACTGCCACAATTGTACTGCAACAATATACGAATCAACAATAGCGCAAGGCTCAGACCAGGAAGGCCGTCCGAACCAGTTAAAGTTTTCATAATTTGAACTGGTTGCGGCATTGCGGTAAATCAGGTATCGTTTTTCAACTTCCGTCAAATATCTTCGATCGCCGGTAATAGTGTAAAAACGTAGTATCGCACGAAGTGCGGTAAGTGTAGCATGGGTTTGGGCGTTGATCGCTTCAAGTTGTATCTGGAAAAAGCGTTCTGTCATTTCTTCAATCAGCGTACGTAACTTTTTTTCCGGAAAAAGCTGATAGGCATGTACCAATCCATCGAGAAAGATAAAATCACAACCAATATCAGTTGAAAGCTTCCACCTGCCCACTGTATTAAGTGTTGTTCCGGCGGCGGCACCCATTCCCTTCTCACGGCTGGAAGGGTCAATAGGATATTCCCTGTGAAAACCTGTGGTAGGCAGGGCCAGGTTATGTACTATTCCTTGTATAATCGACTTTACTCTCTTATCCTTCTTCCATTCATAGTAAGTGCATAGCCCTCTCAGCAACCAGCCATGCCCGGATAGCTGCTGCTCTAAAACAGAGTCTTTATAAACAGGCCCCAAATATCCTTTTTCATTCAGATGGCCAGGCAACTGATCTATAATTGTTTCCAGATACCGGGCAGCACGATGATTGGCCTGCGCCTGCAAAGCCAGGCCCAATATGGTTCTGCCTTCTTTATCACCCGGCCATCCTTCGGAGGCTCCGCCTGCATTAAAAACATTTTCTGGTCGGTAAATATCATCTTCCAGTCTATTATAGTTTCTGTTCAATCTTGCAGCCAACTCACCTTCTACATATACCTGTGAATAGGAAACTGAATTTAGTTTTTGAGCGTTGGAAGAAAAAACAAGTAATAAAAAATTAAAAACAAAACATACAAAGTATCGCATGAATATGGAGAGATTAAATATTAATTTAATAACTGCATAGAAAATCTAATACAGCATTTTGCTATTCAATTGCCGCGCGTGAAAACATATTTCTACAAAGTAGGGTTAGACAAACCTCACTCAATAGCCAGGGTTTTGCCCTGCCTTAAATTCACCTGTATTTTGAGCCCTTATAGTTGGATTTTGATCGATCCAGCCTTGAAAAATAGGAAAGAGATAGTTCTTTTCTTTATAAAACACCATATTATGAACGATAAACCGGTTATACACCAGCTTACCATTCTGCAAGCTTATGTTAATTCCATACTTGGGCTGGTTCAATACTATTTCGGCCGTTTTCCATCTGATCAGATCCCAATAACGTTTATTCTCAAAGGCTAGCTCTATCCTTCGTTCTCTTCTTACAATTTCTCTTAATTCAGTTTGAGTAAGCTGCCTTGAGTAGGTTTTTATTAGTGTAGGTATTCCGGCACGCATTCTTACGCTATCGATTGCATTATATACTGACTGGTCGATCTGATTCAGCTCAATTTTTGCTTCTGCATAATTAAGTAAAACTTCTGCATATCGGAAATATTCATAATTGGGACCTTCCAGTACATTTACTTCTGTAACGCCATCGTTAATTCCTTTTCTTCTAAAATATCCTGTATGCCTTTCAGCATTCGAACTAACTGAATAATTGCCTCCCTGCCTTGTATAATATACTATATTCCTCCAGATAGAGCCATCGTATACAATAGACTGATAAAACCTGGGATCACGGTTGATGTAAGGAGAGTCGGGGTTAAATAAAGGGGATTCTGTAACAGGTAAACCATCTTTCATCAAATAATCATCCACCAAATTCTGTGTAGGCTGCATCGCACCCCGCGAAGGCATAGGTCCAAATTCGCCCGAACGTCCTGAATTCTTTGAGCCGGAAAGATGCTGATAAGCAAATATGGATTCTTTATTATTATTATTGGTTGTAAGAAACTGGTTATTGTAATTTGCAAAAAGCCCGTATTTGCCAAGGTCTCTCACCTGCTGGTTAGTATTTGCAGCATCCTCATATTTATGATTATACAGTTCACACCATCCCTTTAATGTTAACGCTGCTCCCCGGGTGGCTCTTCCGGTGCCTACTTCATTTGGAAGATCCATATAAATCTCATTGAGCTCATCAATTATAAACTGATACGCTTCCTGGTAAGAACTACGGGGGTAAAAAATCCCATTCCCCTGCTCCTGCCTGTTAAGCACTTCTTTAATCAAAGGTACTCCCCCATATGCCATCCACAGCCAGTGATAATAGAAGGCTCGCAGGAACCTTACCTCGGCCAGCCTTTGCCTTTTCCAGTTTTCATCAAGATTGGCTATATTTTTATTTACTTCCGATATAAACAGGTTACATTTTCTTATTCGCACATACACGTCATCATATTTGAAAGGAACAGAGGGATACCCATGGTTATACAGGCCTGGGTTATTGGTGCTGGCCCCATAAGACCGAGTAACAGAGTTTTCCCACGACATTCCCCAGCTATACCGGCCTGTAACATTATCACTCCAGCCTTCCCACGAATCGTATGCTCCGCCAGCTTCCTGGTCAGGAAGCGCGCTGTAAATATCATTTAAAAAGATATCGGCGCCATCTCTGTTTGCAAAGAGTGTTTCTGAGCTTAACTGATCTTTAGGAACAATTTCCAAAAATCCTTTTTTGCAACCACCTGATAAGATAACAATAAGTATAACAACAAATACCCCTATATTTTTAGAAGTGTTCATATTTTTATTTTTAAACTATTTTATAATGTGATATTGGCTCCCACAGAAAATGCGCGTTGCTGAGGATAATACCATCCCCTTGTATTACTTCCTGTTGAAGAAAGCTCAGGATCTACAATACCTTTTACAACGCTCCAGGTAAATAAATTTTGCCCGGAAGCAAAAATCCTGCAGGATTTAACCGGTGTCTTTTTTAGAAATGTGTCGGGGATTTTATAGCCCAGCTCAAAACTTTTAATCCGCAGGTAAGAGATATCCCATACCCACCAGGTGGAGGTTTGCTGGTTATTAGTGTTACCTGCTGCCCCATATGGACGGGGTACTTTTGCATCACGGTTTTCAGGAGTCCAGTAATCAAGAGTATAGGTAGTAGTATTGGCACCGCTCAGCAACCATACAAGCTCCTGCCTTATGAAAGCACTTGTTTTGGCTGCTCCCTGAAACAGAACAGACAGATCTAAGCCCTTATAAGAAATCCGGGGACTAAACCCATAAATAATTCCTGGAATATTCGGATTTCCAATAGCAGTCTGGTCGGTGGCATCAATCTTACCATCACCGTTCAAATCTTTATACTTTATATCTCCCGGCGCTACTACGCCGCCAATAGTTTGTACCGGAAAGCCGTCTTTGTCATCAATTTTTCCATCACCGTTTTTGTCATCTTCTGACTGGAACAGGCGTTCGGCTACATAACCAAAAATGGTATTGAGAGGTCTGCCGGTACGCCTTCTGTTAGGATCATTATAGGTAGCTTCGTTTTCGAAGGTTTGTATCAGCTTATTTTTAGCATAAGTAAAATTGAAGGTCAGATCAATTAAGAACGCTCCTATGCGCTGAACTCCGTTAACGTTCAGGTCCAGCCCCTGGTTACTCATGATGCCTGCATTTTCCTGTGCGACAGCAATTCCATACTCCGCAGGAACTATACTGGCAGGGCTTACCAACATATTACTGCGCTTTTCCCTGAAATAATCTGCTTCGATATTTAATTTCCTGGTGAAAAGAGATACTTCTAAACCAATATTAGATTTTTTTGACCTTTCCCAGGTAATATCCGGGTTTGGTTCCAGCCTCTCTTTAGCCCCCTGGTAAACGGTTCCTCCAAAGACATAAGAGGACGCGGCATCGATGGAATAAGTGCTCAGGTACTGAAAAGGGCTTCCCGCCAGGTTACCAGATATACCCCAGGAACCCCGGATTTTTAAATTATCGACCCAGGTTATCGATTTCATGAATTTTTCCTCTGATAATCGCCAGCCAGCTGAGAACGCAGGGAAGAAACCAAATTTATGCCCGGGCGCAAAATAGTAATTACCATCATACCGGCCGCTGGCTTCCAGTAAATATTTTCCCTGATTATTATAGGCTACGCGGTATACATATCCAACCTGAGAAGTCCCTGAAGCGTTTCCCCCGTTACTCCAATATACCTGGTTGGGATTTCCAAAATCAAGCTCATCAATATCTAATATTCCATTAGTTCGCTGTGCGGAAAAAACGTTATATGTTGTTCTTCTGCTTTCAGCAACAAGTAACCCTGTTATATCATGAATGCCAAACTTGCGATGGTAGTTCAGGTAACCCTGCCACGTGATCCTCTTTCTTTGCTCACTGTTCTGGTATAACGTTTTTGACAGAGATAACGTTACCGGTGTATAAGTATATGGAGTTATACTGGTGTCTATATTATAAAATATCATGCCGGCAGCCTTTCCTCCTCCCTGCCAGTTTTTGTTAGTTACAGTTGTGGGGTCATAGTTAAATACACCTTTCATGCTTAATCCTTTTATAAACGGAAGTTCCTGTTGAATAGCAAACTGGGAAAAGATTTCCGTACGATCGCTGAGCCGCGATCCGCTTAAAGTATTAGCATACATTGTATTGGTTATGTTGCCATTATTGGTGGCTAAATATCCGTTAGAGAACTCAATAGCTACTGTCGGATTCCATTTAATAGCTCTTTCAAAAACAGTAATCGGATCCAACCAGGGTCTGGCGATCTGCTGCTGGGAGCCATTGATTGAAAGCGTCATAGTAGTTGTTCTGGTAACTTTGGAAGATAGCTTGGCTGTCAGGTTATATCTATGGTTGCCCGTTGTGGCATAAAGGCCACTTTGATATAAATAACCTAAGCCAAGAAAATAGGAAGCTATATCCTGCCCTCCGGATGCTGTAAGGCTATGTCCTGTAATGGTTGTATTCGCGTTCCTGAAAAAACTCATCGCATCCGAATTAGGATATTTGTCAGGGTCTGCATCCCGGGTACCTTCTACTGTTTTTTTATACCCATTTAACTGACTTTCCTTAAATGGTAATGCCGCAGCAGGGTTTTCATTTTTAGTAGCCTGATTTCGCATAGATGCATACTCGGATGAGTTCAACAGTTCGGGTACATCTGTAGGGCTTTGCCAACCCGCATATCCTTTATAGGATAATGAAACTTTACCAGCTTTTCCACTTTTAGTGGTAATTAATACTACGCCGTTGGCACCTGCAACACCATAAGGAGCTACAGCAGCAGCATCTTTAAGTAAAGTAACTGATTCAACAACATTAGGGTCCAATCGGTTCAACTCACGGGGTACACCGTCAACAATTACAAGTGGAGCTTTATTTCCCGTGGTTCCCATTCCCCGTATATAAAGTTCTGCATCATCATTTCCTGGCTCTCCTGTACCTTGTGCAGAAATAAGACCCGGAATTCTTCCGGTTAAAGCACTGCTGATATTCGCAACCGGTACATTTTCTATATCTGACCCTTTGATGGAAGAAACTGCGGCAGTCGATGAAACTTTCCTTTGAACACCATAGCCTACAACGATAACTTCATCCATCTGGTTCGATAACGCCTTTAATTGCACATCCAAAAATCCAGAGTCTTTTATAGCAACCTCCTTGTTTAGGTAGCCTACCGCAGAAATTACAAGCACTGCGTTTTCATCCTTCACTTTGATTGTAAATGTTCCTTCTTCGGATGTGGTGACGCCATTATTCGTTCCCTTTTCGATTATGCTAACATTTTCCAACGCAACACCTGATTCATTGGTAACCTTACCAGCTACCGTGTGCTCCAGAGCTTCATTTTGATACCCAATAATCACGACAAGATCGCTATTCATTTTTTTGAATGAAAATGGGGTAGTTGCCAAAAGGCTTTGCATTACATAATCAATGGTTGCCTGTTTGGCAACAATATCTACTTTAAATCTATTCAGGCTGACTTTGTCACTATAAAAAAAACGATAATCATAATTCCTCTCTATATATTTAAGTATAGTTGATATCCGTTGGCCCTTTAGGTCAAGATTAATCCGTTCCTGAGACAAACCGTCAAAAGAAAAAGCCTGGAAAGCCGGAATCAAGATTAATAAAAGAATAAGTTTCATCTGAAGCAGAAATTTGGTCAATGCAAATCTCATTACCCAGGAGGTTGGGCAAGCATTTTTTTTCATACATTTGTTTTGTTAATTTAACAATAGGCAATTGCACTAGCAATCTGTCTTAAGCCGGCGGAAAATGTTCGTAGCATTTTTCGCCTTTTTTATTAGTAAATCGTTACATGTTTTTTCTCTATTTTGTATTTTAATCCTGATGTAATTTTAAAGAGTTCCAATAGCTCTTTTATACTTTCATCTTTAACAATACCGCTAAATTTTATGTTTTGCAGTGCTGGTTCCTTCACTTCAATTGTAATGTTATACCATTTTTCCAATCTGGGGATTAGATCCTTAAGCTTTTCATCATCAAAAGACAATGCTTCTTTTGTCCACTGGGTTTCAAATGCCACAGAATCCTTACCCGTTACATGAAAATGACTCAGCGACACTTCTACACCAGGTGCGATGCTATTCCCGGATCTGATAACAGATTTATTTGCCTTCACTATAATTTTCTCACTTGGTTTTAGCCGGAACACCCGGTTATCCTGATTTTTCAGCATCACTTCCACCGATCCCCGGATCAATGCTGTTTCAACAACGGAGTCTTCCTGAAAAGCCCTCACATTAAATGCGGTGCCCAACACTTTTACATCCATTGTATTGGTATGAACAATAAAAGGCCTGTCTTTATCCTTCACTACATTAAAGAAAGCTTCCCCATCCAGGTATATTTCCCTTGTGTGTTGGTTAAACCCTTCAAACAAACTAAGGCGGGAATCCTTATTCACTTTAACCCGGGTACCATCGGGCAATATATAGTCCGCTTTATACGCTTTTTTCTCAGCAAACACCCGGGTACCGGAATTACTGTCAGCCTGCCGGGAATTATATGTAAGCCAGCCAATTGCCAGAACCGTGATAATTGCTACTGCCGCCGCTGCATACCTGAAGTATATTCTCCGGGTAACATTTATTGAAGGCTTTTTCTTTTCTGCCTTTCTGATCCTTTGTAATACGCGATCAAGAGATTGCTCTGTTTCCTGTTCATCAAAACGCACCTTTGCAGCAAGCAGCTTTTCAAAATCTTCTATAATATCCTGATGCTCGGATTGTAACAATTCAGAAAGTTCCTGATCATCTTTATCCGTCAGTTCCCCTTTTGATTTTTTAAGGAGCAATATAAAAGTGCGGCTTTGCATCATTTTTTGCCTCTATTTATAAAACACAATAAAAGATTCGATTCCCTAAAAGAAATTTATTTTTTTTTAATCTGCTCAGGCTCCATCCCATTAGCGGAACCTGCAGATACTATCATGGTTAAGATTGGTTTTTACGGCTGTAAAACACCTTATACTCCGGCAGTTCAGTTTTTAATGCAGCAGCTATTTTATTAACCGCTATATTTAATTGCGCGTCAACCGTTTTTGTAGAAATTTCGAGGAGCTCCGCTACCCGGCTATAGGAAAGTCCTTCTTCTTTAATAAGCCTGAATATAAGTTTACAGCGTTCAGGGAGTGCATTGACAGCGTCAGCAATTTTTTTCAAATTCTCTTTTTCAATAAGATGTTTTTCGGGATATTCAAAAGTAAACTCCATACCATCGCCAATTTCCTCCATGCCAATATTTCTTTCCCGATTTATTACATTGATACATAAATTTTTTACAGCGGTATATAAATAATGCGTGAAATTATCTATTGCTGTCAGCCTGGCCCGGTTCATCCACAGCCTTACAAATACATCTTCCACAACTTCCTCACAACGCTGGCGGTCTTTAAGCATTGAATAGGAAAATGAAATGAGACCCGGGAAAAAATGTCTGTACAGTTTTGAAAACGCAATTTCATCGCTGCTCCCGGCAATTAAATCCACCCAATATGACACGTTTTCATCTTGCATTAACTTAATCTCTATTTAGATATTGTCAAAGCTAACTTTTTTCATACAATATTATTCTGCGTTTCAAAACTCCGTTGCATGGCCAGGTGTACCATTAACCGTATTATTTAAGCGTTCCATTGGTGCCTGTTACCGTTAGGGTAATAATAGGGCCATTAAAATTATAAGGCCTTTCAGTCTTATGAATTGTTCAATTCATACGCTATTACGTCCAAATGCGGATCAAGGAGTTGATGGGATATTTGTTGCCCGCAGGTACAGTGGTTCTGAGTATCAAACGTCGCCGCTGAGAAGATCCGGACACCGGCACTATCGTATAGCGTAACTGGGATCTGGCAATGAAGGGAACACGACTGACTAAAAAAGTGTGCTGCTTTTAAAAAAACAGCATTTAGATAATCAACCTGTAAGTGGTCATCAGCTGGGCGATTATTATCAGATGGATGGTAAGCAATTGCAACAACAATATAAACCCATATCAGCGATTATAAAAACCGGGAACAACAAACGCAAACTTCAGAGTAGAGGTTGTTTAAACACAATATAAGCACTCATTTAAGTATTGATGAGACCGCCCTGTCTAATTGTTTACACAGGTAACCAATAAAGCAGCAAAAGCACAAAAGAGCGCTATGGTATCGATGATTAAATGCACCAATGGCTTCCTTATGCTCTTTCTATATCACCACCTCAAATATTAAAAACGCTTCGCCGGATCCAATTAAAAGCAGAAACTTCGCTTTTGGCTTCATCAGGTAATTCCCAGATAATTGCACGTTCAATTAACCGGCCTTCAGAAAGACTCATATGGCCTGCAAGCGATGCATAAAAGTTAATAAGAAAAAGTACCTGGTCGCCATTTCTTTTGTCAAAACTTCTGCGGCTGGGCTGGCCATCAAAGATGTTATTTTCATTCCAGGAATAATGAGTTCCCTCCAGATCTTGTTTTCGAAAAAGCATACTGTTTTATTCAATGTGTTATAAAATCGTAGTGGTGCTGCACGAACATAAGAAGGACAGCGCAGCACCTTTTATTTTCTATTACCGTTTCCGGCCAAAACGTTCTGTCCCGTCGTCAGTATCTTTATTACTAAAGAAGCCTCTCCTGGAGCGCTCATTTTCACAAACCGAAGCCACGGCCTTTTCCTGGCAAATTCATCGGTAATCACTTTAACAGCAGACACCCGCTCAGAGGACCTTGAAAAATTTCGCCCCAATCGGCGTATGAGGCCTGAAATCCAGGTTTGAAATATACATTCATTGTACTGATTTCTTGTTTTAAGAAAGAGGCAGAAATGCGGCAGCAAAAAATAAGAAGAGATGAAATAAATGCTATTATATAGTAGATATTATAGCTGATCCTATCTTAAATGATGGAGTATTTAAACCTGTATTAAAAATACACTTTTTTGACTGTAATTTGTGTTTTTTATTTCCCAATATTAAGTTATTTCGTTAAACCCCAAAAGCACAGCTCATCGGGTATAGAATCGAAGTGCAAAAAACAACCATTGGTTCAATGAGCAAATTCCATTCATATATTTTTAAAGAAGCGGTTTAAACTGGCCTCTTTTATGTTGCAGATATCTGGCCATGCAGCAGACTAACGATTTATCCGTTCAAACGGAAATTGATCCTTTACATGTTCATTGAAATATACGCCTTTTGATTTAGAGCTTTTGAAGGCATTGTAAATGAATGGAGGCACCTTTTGATAGTGGTATATCCAACCGGATACAAATTCTACTATCAGCAACTGCTTTGCTTCGTTATAATGAATGGAATGTATCACGGTTGAAGGCATGGCCTATACTTTTTCTTTTTCCTGTACCGTTTTTTTACCGGTTTCAATTTCAACTTCTTTAGTGGTGACTGCATAATCGTTTGGATGGATATCATCGCCATAAGCTACTGCATAGGCTTTTGTAAATTCGGCGCCGAGATAAAGAATAATAGAGGAATAGTAAATCCAGACGATAAGAATTACCAGCGATCCTGCTGCACCATAAGTACTGCCCACCTTCGTTTGAGAAATATACAGGGATATACCGAATTTACCCAGCATAAACAAGAACGCTGTTATCAATGCGCCTGCAAAAACATCCCGCCATCTTATCTTAGCATCGGGAAGCACCTTAAATATAACAGCGAATATGATGCCGCTGATAAGCAGCGTAAGCATTAAATTAATAATATAGAACAATGCTACCGTCACATCCGGATACCTTGCCTGCAGCCCTTTACTGACACCTTCAATTATTCCTGTTATTGTTAATGAAACCAGTAATAAAAATCCAAGGCTTACAATAACAGAAAATGAAAGAAACCTGTTTTGCAGCATCTTTAACCAGCCTTTTTTAGGTTTGGCTTTTAACCCCCATATAGTATTGATAGAATCCTGGATTTCTCCAAAAACGGTAGTAGCACCGATCAGAAGCGTTACCCCGCCAATGATAGCAGCAATTGTACTTTTTCCTGTAAGTGAAGCATTCTTTATAATCTCCTGTAGCTGACCGGCTGTGTCTTCCCCTACAAACCCCTGCAAAACAGCAAAAACTTCACCCTCTACCGCCTCTTTCCCTAAAAACAGGCCACATAGAGAAATGATCATCACCAAAAGTGGTCCCATAGAAAAAACCGTATAATATGCCAGCGATCCGCTCAGTTTGGTAATTTTATGATCTGAGAATCCTTTAAAAGTGTTTTTAATAACCTCCCAGACCCCTTTGAATGATAATCGCTTGTCTTTTTTATTAGCAGGCATTGAAGATTCCATTATTTTTTATTTGAATTAGTAATACTGTATAAATAAATGTGCCAATTCTTATTACATAAATAGTATGTGAATTTGTTGGTTACTAATACTGTAACTTGTAGAGTGCTTCAGCGTGTTCTGCCAGCTCTTTCTCTTTTTCCGGCACAACTTTTTTGGCTGCTTTCAGTAGTTCCCATCCGTGCCGGTTCTTTTTTAATACCAGAACTCCGTTCTTGCTATCATACACAATGCACAATTCGGGTCCGGTATCTGAATGATATAGATCGAAATGATACCAGGTATTGCCTAACTTCTTATCAGCCGCTATTTCTCCGGCAGGCTCATCTTCGACCTCATCCAGCGGTTCTGCTTTTGGAGGCTTTATGGATATCCTGCGCTTTTGGGAATAAGGGAGCTTAACAGAATCCGGATCATAGTCCGGTACCATCAGGCTGATGGTTCTGCTTAAATCCCCTCCCAAAATATCTTCTGTTACCACAAATTTATCTTTGAATTTCTGCAGCATGGTACCAACTGAAGTTTGCTTGATAATAAACCTGCCGTTGAGCACCTCGCCATTGAGTATAAAAGAAAAAGACCTCTGCTTTACGCCCTCTTTTACCTTCTTTTCAGTAGTTGCCTTATCATCGCCTTTATTGACCGTATAAGTGCCTTTGTCGTAAACCTGTTTTGCCGGGATTACTTTAGGCATAATAGCCTTTAACCGGGTCACTTTGCGTGCAAACCGGTTATCCTGGGCAGGAGGGTAATTACTCCACCAGCAATAATAAACATTTCCTACTTCCAGGCAGACATGAAACACCTTGGAATCGGGTTGGTAAACGACAAATCGGGATAAACCTTTATTGCTTTTTGACATGTTTTAGAAGAATCCTTACGTATTTACATAATTATTTATCAGTGGGTTAAATACAAGAACTATTCCAAGCTGAGAATATATTATATCCTGAGCGATTAACTGGCTATATCTTAATGGAGACGAAATATTAATAAATATATACTTGAAAATCCAGACAAATTGAATGATTTGTTTGGTCAGACGATTGAGAGTTTGCCTATTTGGAGGAGAACAGGATTTTACACCGATATACTACGCCGGATGAGTTCGCAGATAGAATATATAACACAAAATCAGAAATCTATTTCGTCGGAAAATTAATTGAAGAAATACTTATTGACTTTTAAAGTATTGAGTTCCAATATTCGAGTCTCAATTCTATAATGCTGTTGCCTTATACAGAGCACATATCCTCTTTCTTTGATATTAACAGAGCAATAGTTGATCAGATAAGAGCAGAAATCGATTTTTCCAAATACGGAAAAAATTATTTATAGAGAATTTGCTGATAGTCTGATCAGTGCTATATCTAAAATGCCATGTAATACAAAATACGAAAAGGATATTGAGAAGATAATAAAATTATTGGAAGAAGTTTATAAAAATTCAATTATTAAAGAAGTTATTCAAAATAATAACAAATTGACTTTAATCTTTTTAGATGGGAAATATTCATATTACCCTCATAGCCCTTTTAAGGTCCAGGTCAGAGGACAGAAGAAAAATAATCTTAAACAATCTTTGGGAAAGATTTGATAAGGTTGAAAGATATTATGAAGCTCCTGAGGATGATTTGCCTTTCTAAAAAATAATACCCTGCGAGTACTTAAAAAACACAAAAGCCATCTTTATAATAACAAGATAAACAGTGAGTTATGTTCCAACGTAACTATTATCGCGGTAAGCGAGAATTGCAAAAAGTAACCTCGCTTATACCCTATTTGACTGACCAACCAGGGCATATATTTTTTACAATAAAATGTAAAACATATATAAACTATTCTTATCTTCAATATAACGAAAGGTAATAAATTAAATCCCTGACAAATCTTTTCTAAACCAAATTATCGACTGACGATATTAAAGCTTTTTAGCGTGAGCCATTTATGGGCGTCACCCCCTGTTTAACAAGCGAACGCGTATCCTTAAACCTTTAAACCTTCATGCTTAAAGTCAAATTAAAATTTGCTGCCTTAATCGGGGAAGACCTTTCCTTCTCTCCGCAGATGCAGGTATTTCATGCGGCGAACCTGGTAACGGCAGCTTTATTATCGGGTGTTATTATTGCCAACATGGCACTGCGACTTCACAGTTCCATCCCACTCATTACACTAATCGCTTTGGTTCACCTACTCATCTTTTACCTATCCCGATATAAAAGAAATATCCGGTTGGCCATAGCGGGGATGTTCGTTATTGGTTACGGCGGATTTATCAGCTCTTACTACTTTAAATCGGGAATCTCAGGACCTGCTATCCTGATAGGCCCTTTCGTATTCCTGCTGCTGCTCATTGTAATCTCCAGGAAATACCACAAATACCTTATCCCTTTGCATATCCTTATCACAGGGCTGCTATTCCTATCTGAGTACCTGCATCCTGAATGGATACAATCTGTGTATGTTTCAAAAAAAGAACAGTTTATTGACCTGTTTTGCAGCCTGATCTCACTGTTAATAGCCACCTACTTTATCATTTCCAAATTGGTCGGACTTTATATAGGTCAAAGAAGAGACGCACAGCAGCAGGCTATAGTCCTCGCAGAAAAAAATGAGGCCTTACAAAAAGTCACTATAGAAAAGGACCGTTTATATTCACTCGTATTCCACGATCTGAAAAGTCCACTGGCATCAATACAGTTCTACCTGGAGCAGTTTTCCTTGCTGGCAGAAAATAGTGATGATCATGAAATCATTAGGAAGGATTTGCTTTTACTGACACAATCGACCTCCGCTATGCTGGAAACAACGCTCTTATGGATCAGGGAGCAGGTCAGTTCTACGCCCCCCCAAATCGGCCCCATTGATATACTTTCGGTCATACAAAGAGCCGTTTTCGTTGAAAAATCTTATGCCGAACGTAAAAGGATAAGTATCATTATCGACGCATCCCTGGCAATAGTCAAAGCGGATGGTATGCTTTTACAGATTTTAATAAGATCCATCATCAATAATGCGATCAAGTTTTCGCCACCCGATAGTGAAGTAAGTATTACTGCCAGCCAGACTTTCGATCAATATGTTATAGTCATTCGGGATAAAGGTAAAGGCATACCTGCCAATATCCAGCCAGAACTATTTGAAAAACTGGTACAACCGCAATTTGGCACTAACAGGGAAAGAGGAACAGGCGTTGGCTTACTGCTGAGCCGGCAACTTGCCAGCAAGCAAAATATTGAACTCCGGTTTGAAAGTCAGCCGGAGAAAGGAAGCACCTTTTATATTTCAATACCAATTTCACCAGAGTAGCCGTTCTTTTAGCAGCAACTTAATTGCGACCCAAAGATTATTGATTTAGCTTTTGCAGGTATTCTACAATAGTTTTTATCAGCCTCGGATCAATACTTTGCCGGGCAAAAGGGTCAGATACAATTGCCCTGTAGTTTTGTTCATCGTCACATTCTACTGCTAACTCTTTGCCATCAATAATAATATAAAAATTATAGGTGTAGCCAAAAGTCACGAGCCGTGTTTTAAATAATCTTTCCTCGCCTTGATAGTTTATTGATAATTCGAAAAAATGTTCCATTTGCAGGCATAAATATACAGCACTAATATTTATCAATACCTCCTCTTCTTCACAAGGATGCAAAAATGAGAAGCCGGTTCAAAAACTCATGACCGGCTTCTTGTTGACGTTACAAACTCTTAAAAAAAGAAAGGAAGCTCCTTTTTCGAAGGAAGCAGCGTAATAGTTGCTTCTTCATTCTTTGGGCGATGTCTTTTATAGATTTTCTGAAATGGCTCATAAGAAGTTGACAGGCAAGTTTTTCTAGATTACCTTCACCATCTAACATATTAGTGTTCATAAGATTCACCGCTTTTTCTAAAAATGCGTTATCTGCGGTTTTTAAGCCTACAGGATTGTTATAGGAAGCTGAGGATTGACTGAAAAGTTCCCATAACATAAATTTTCCCGATCTCGTAAACAAGATGTAGACAATGGAAATACTTTTGCAAAAAGTATATTTATTTTCACTTTAGTGTCCAGAACTAAGATAATTCTAAAAATTTATTGCATTAGTAAAATTAGTCGGATCCGCAAGGATAAAGTACTACCAAGCAGAAAATGCATGGATCGGTGAAAAGTGGCTTTTTCGCGAGATTTTGGGTACCGTGTTTATGGTGCGCCATCTGAAAGTGAGAGAAATATTGAAAACCAACTCATTAATCAATAATAACTTAATCCACTAAAAATTCAACTGATGTTTTTTATTGTTGCCGTTCTTGGCTGTTTTTTACTATACGGCACTTCAAAATATTTTCCTTCAGCGCTTTATATGCGAACAAAAAATATGCGTGTGCGAAAGCGGATGTTTAGAATATGTGGCTATATTACATTTATTGTTTCAGCCTTATTATCAGGATTACAATTTGGATGGGGCACAGGGTTAGTAGTTTTCTTATTTGCCCTCATTTTTTCCTTCAGTCTTGTTATCATGCTATTTCCTTTAAATAGCAAACTGGCATTTATGTTGGCTTTTATTTGCGTCCTTTTAATAATTATAGAAAATATACCTATAAATGCCTGCAGATAAGAAATACCTTTCTTCCCTGGGACAACGAATTTTAAAAATTTCGGCCGGTTTTTTAGGAGGCTATTTAGTTGCGATTCTGTTTCATAATGCCATTGGCATCCTTTTAAAAAATAAAGATGGGTTGATTATAACATCTGCATATACAACGTTTTTGTTATGGGCTATCTTAATGGTGATCGCCTTCCTGGCTAAAAGCGGCTGGAAGGTATGGGGCGTTTATTTATTGCTCATTATCATTTTTGCCGCCATCATATTTTTAAATAAATAGCACCCATGAAGCTTAAATCCTTAAAGCCCCGAATGTATAATGCGCTATTTCACACGCATACGGTGTCGGGCATTGTCATCAGCTTCGCATTGTACGTGATCTTTTTTTGCGGTGCCATTTCATTTTTCATGCACGAAATGTACCGATGGGAAAACCCCGAAGCACGCTTCGAAAGCATGCCTGCAAACCAGGTTGATTACGATAAAATCACAGGTGCTGTTCAAAAAAATGTAAAGAATTTCGATATCACCTTGCAATTTAGTATGGAGCCACCCACCAGGGTCAATCCGTTTGTGTGGTTTCGTGGCAACACCAAAAATCCAGAAGGAAAAACCGGGCGGTTTAACGCTTACATTAATCCGCAAACTTATGAGGTAGTAAGCGCCGACGAACCCAAAACCCATATGGCCAATACTATATATGAGCTTCATTTTTTTAGTCAAATTCCTATGATAGGCGTTTACCTGGCTGGCCTGGTATCGTTCTTTTTCCTGTTCGCCATCATCACCGGCCTGCTTATACATTGGAAAAATATCGTTAATAAGTTTTATGGTTTTACGGCGAAAGGCAAATGGAAGCAGATCTGGACCAATAGCCATATTTCTTTAGGTTTTATCGCTTTACCTTTTCAATTGATATATGCAGTTACGGGGGCATTATTTTGTTTATCTATTTTGCTTGTGGCTCCCGGTGCGTTTTTGATGTTTAATGGAGATAGTTCCCAAATTTTGAAAGCTGTTTCTGGTGACTCGGGGGACTACAAATTCGATCCGAAAGCCAAAACACTGGAAAACTACTTTACTTTAAACGAAGCCTACAAAAAGGCAAAAACAACAAACCCGGATAGAGCCGTAACCTACTTGTCTGCTAACAATTATACCAAAGCAGACGGCACCATCAGTGTCAGTACGGATGACCAGGTAAGCATAGCTGCCAGCGGTTTATTTGTTTACAGCGGAAAAGACGGCAAATTGTTAAAATATAAAGACCCCGATAAGAAAACTTACAGGGATAGCGCTTTCGGGGTGTTGTTTAAGTTGCATTTTGGCAACTTCGGAGGAATTTTACTGAAAATAATTTATTTCATTTTGTCGCTGATCACCTGCTATATCATCATCAGTGGTGTATTGATTTGGCGTACGGCCCGAGATAACTCGAGGTACACAGATAAACAACGAAGGTTCCATCACCGGGTTACCAAGGTTTATTTAGCTATTACCTTATCTATGTTTCCGGCGATAGCATTGATCTTTCTGGCCAATATTTCCGTGCCGATGGATTTTCCCGGCAGGGCCGAATTGGTAAACACTATATTTTTCACAGGCTGGCTTGTTTTAACCATCATCGGTTTGTTTTGGAATAACTACAGAGCGCTGAACCGCAATTATATTTTGCTGGGAAGTATTCTAGCATTGTTGATTCCTGCAGCCAATGGTATATTTACAGGTGATTGGATTTGGAAAACACTCATGACCAACCAAATTTATGTATATGCTGTTGATATAACCTGGCTTACCATCGGCATCTTCGGTTTACTAATAGTAAAAAAATATTTACTTAAAGATTTTCCCAAATTCGAAAACACTACCCAAAATGCTTCCGATAAATTTGCCGAAAATTAAATCAAAGCGTTTTCAAATACTTCAGATTGCATGGTAAAATTACTACTGGCACTCCTGCTTCTCCCCGCTGCACTTTGGGGACAAAATAGTTTTTACATTAAAGGCCGGGTACACTCAAAAGCTGGTCGCCTACTGCCATTGGTTACAGTAAACCTCAGCAACGGTGCTGCAACAACGGCCACGGACACTGATGGGAGTTTTGAATTTAACAACATTCAATCGGGAAAGTATACGCTGACACTCACTGCTGTGGGTTTTAACACTATTCAATCCAATATCACCATCAACAAAAATTTAGACTTAGTTTTTGCGCTCGAGGAAACGGTTCAAACATTAGACAGTGTTAGTATTACGGGCAAAAACCGCGCAATGCTACTCAACGAGCATGCAATGACTATAACATCTTTGAATGTTAAAAAAATGGCCGATTTTTCGATGGGAGCGGAAGAAGTATTAAAAACGGCAACAGGTGTAGTGGTGCGCCAATATGGTGGTCTGGGAAGCGCACTAAATATCAACCTGAATGGCTTGACAGGCGATGCTGTTAGAACTTATTATGACGGTATTCCCCTGGAAACCTATGGTCATGCCATACAATTAAATACTATACCTGTAGATGCGTTAGAGCGAATTGACGTTTACAAGGGTGTAATACCTGTAGATATTGGAACAGATGCTTTGGGTGGTGGCATTAACCTGGTACCTGTAGAGGTAACCAAATCGCAACTACGCAGTTCCTATTCTTTTGGTTCCTTTAACACGCACCGCTTTACTTTAAATGGTACTAAAAACTGGAACGATAAAACCTCGCTTTCTGTTTCCTCCTTTTACAACTATTCTGACAATAATTATAAAATGCGCGGTATCCCCAACCTGGTCGAAAATCTGGATGCACAGGGGAACGTGCTAAGCGTGAGCGAAGAAACCATTGATGCTGTGCGATTTCACAATCAACATCAATCATCTTTTATAGAAGCCTCTCTAAGCTTAAAAAACAGAACCTGGGCAGATAAATTTACGCTGTCCGCTGCACATTCTTACCGGGCCGATGAAATTCAGCAGGGCCAATTCATTATCAGCACCGCCGCAGGCGAAGCGGAAGCCAAAATAAATGGCTTTACCCAACGGATGGATTACCGTAAGAAATTCTTTAATAATAAATTAACCCTGCGCTATTTTGGTATGCTGTCAAACGCTTCATCCCGTGTACATGACAGCACCCAATCCATTTATAACTGGACAGGCCAAAAATTTAAAACGCAGAATAGCGGCGGGGCAGAGATTTTCGGCCGCCCTACTTTAAGAGAAGGGCGCAATTTAGGGACAGCGCATCGCCTTACTGCTCATTATCAATTAGCTTCAAACACTTCATTAAAATTTTCTGATTTTTTTAGCCACACAAGGATTAAAGGTGAGGATCCGGTGGCAAGGAAATTAGAGATTGAAGGACAAGTTTTTGACCCCAATACCATTCCCTCGAAGCTTAGTAAAAACATTATAGGTGCAGAACTGGTACAATATTTTTTCGATAAAAAACTAACCGGCATCGTATTATTTAAAAACTATTATTATTCAGCAGCATCTATTGATCTTTTTGCCTCTTCGGCTACTATACTTCCCATAAGAAAAATTAACGAGTCGCAAAACGGCTATGGCCTCGCCTTTAAATATGATATTCACCCCACCGTTTTTATAAGAGGCAGTTTTGAAAAAGCAGTTAGAATTCCCAGAGATGATGAAGTATTTGGTGATTTTTTGGTCATCTTACCCAATTACACATTACTGCCTGAAATAAGCAACAATATTAACGCGGGCATCGCTTACCATAATAAACTGGGAAGCCAGGTGTATTTATCCATTCAGGTGGATGGTTTTGTGCGCGATCGAAAAAATTTAATCAGATTAAGGCCGGTTGGGCCTGAAAATGCAAGGTTTGTAAACGAAGCCGCTGTGGATGGCAGTGGGATTGAATTGGCTTCCAAACTTGACCTTTTTAAGCATTTAAATATTTCCTGGAATGCTACTTACCAAAGCAGTAAAATTTCAGAAGTTGGCCAGGAAAACGAAGCGACTTCTATTGGCTTGCAAGTTCCAAATATCCCCCGCTTTTTCTACAATATTGGAGCTGATTATACTTTTGAAAGGATATTCAAATCACCCAATAACCTGAAACTATTCTGGACATATTTTTATACCGACCGGTTCAGTATTAACGAAGTAGCAGACCTGGATAAGGCAAATCCCACCTTTATTGTCCCGGTTCAAAATATGCATAATGCAGGAGCCAATTACTCGCTGGTAAAGCGCGGATTAAGCTTTTCCTTCAATGTTCAAAATGCATTTAATGCTAAAATATACGACAACTTCAGGGTTCCAAGGCCTGGCTTTAACTATGCTTTTAAAATAAATTACACGCTTTAAAATTTAATAAACATGAAATCAATAGCTAAAAGTTTAAAACTGTCCCCATTAAATTGGCTGGCCGCGGCCTTTCTTGTAACCACTTTCTTTTCCTGCGATAAAAACGACGGGCCCGATAACACGACGCCGGAAAACAAAACAACTGGTTTTGTTATGAGCGGTACTACCTCCAGCAATACCGCCCTGGTAAAATACATTCCTGAACTGCCAGCCGATGGCAGCACTATTACTTTTGACGGAGCAAAAGATTTCAAAAGTTTTGAGCCTACATCAGTTTATGATAACGCTTTATATATGAAAAGGCCAGATGGAGCTTCCGGCTTTTCCAAAATGGTGGTAAACGCCAACGGTCAAGTTGTGGAAGCGGGCGTTATTCCCACCATTCATAACGGATCCAGGCTGATAATGATCAAAGATTCAGAAACCGGTCTTTTCTGCGATTGGGCCAACCATGATATCATTTCAGTTTTCAACCCCAAAACATTAAAAGTAACTTCTACTATCAATATGGCTGCCGGCCCGTCACCGGGTAACTTAGCCAACCGCTACGAAAGTTTTTATTTTAGGGGGGATGATGTTTTTGCTGTTTCGCGTAGTACAGAGAAGGACTATAATGTTCTGCTTGTACATCAGGCTAATATCAAAACAGGTACCTATGTAGGTTCGACACAACGAGTGGGCGATGGTTCCACCTCGCTCCGGGGGATTGAAGATTTTGGACAGCGTAGTCTTGATGATCAGGGCAACCTTTATATTGATGATGCAGGAAATTATTCCGGCGGATACCTTCCTGCACGTGTAAGTAAAATCCCTGTTGGCAGCAACACTATTGATGCAAATTACAAGTTCGAACCCGCTAAAACTTTAAATGCTGCCAATGTATTTTTACCCACAATCAATAAATTTACCACTATTGGAAATGGCAAAGCAGTTAGCATTGTAAATACTGAAATACCACAAGCTGTTCTTGACATAATAAATACTGCTGGCGGGGTACAAAATTTAACCAGTACTCAGATTCAACAAGTTTTCGGTATCCTGTTTTCATCCCCATCTGCCAAGTGGTGTATTTTGGATTTGAACACCCAAACTGTTACGCCCATTACCGGAATACCACAGGTGGGAATATGGTTTGGAGGTACTGTATTTACACACCAGGGCAATGTATATTTACCTGTATCTACTACGCAGGAAAACGTGTATTATAGATTAAATGCATCTGCTGCTACAGCGGTTAAAGCATTTACCATTACCGGGGCTACTCTTAACGGCATGTTTAATATTGCCAACAATAACTGATCTATTCAGCTAGTTTTTAAAAGCAACCAGAGATTTGCAATTGTAAAGAACATCTATTATTAAAGAAGAAGCCGCCTTACATATATTTGAGGTGGCTTCTTATTTCAATGCATATTTCGGGGAATCATGAGATTCAAAGTAGAAATTGAGTTACGCAAACAGTCTATTCTGGGAAGAGTTTGGAGCATTGGCATTACCTTCTCAATGCAATATCCTTTTAATAAAGAAAGAAGTAGCAGTCTCATTCGTTAAAATCGCCACCGAACGGTTTCTATCAAAATTTACGAAGTAAGTTTGTTAAACAGTATTATACAATTTTACTTAATTGTCCGTCTTATAGAGCTTGCTCCATTATTCTGTATCTTTACAATGAGGTTTTTTTTCATTGTTCCTTGGGATGACCAAGAAAGTTAGCCCCTTTTTTTAGAATTATGCCTTTATTTGAAGTTATCTAACCATTTTGGATACAGTAAATGGCTGACATACCTTTTTGAAAATATCATGGGTTTTAACAAAAAGGTTATTCGAACTTCAAATAGCTCAATTCAATATCGGTATTTGCTGCATCAGCTTCGTTTGGGATTATGATAGCGTGACCGCTGAATCTTACGTTTATGGATTGGTCTTCTGCCATCTCAAAGCTGGATGGCATATTACAAACTACCATAGGCAAACGACCGGAAAACTCGATGACAAACTTGTATCCTGATAAAGAAACATTTTCAATATTATCTGTATATCTAAGCAATCCGTTTAACTTGTTAACAACTTCAACTTCAGAACCTGAAAAGTTACAGGAATTAGAGAATGTTAAATCAGAACTGTCATTCTCCTTTTTACAGGAAAGTAACACGGCTAAAATAACAAGCGTCATAAAGCTATTCATTTTAAAGGTCATACTACTTATATTTTTAATATCTTCATAGAGGTACATCCAAGATTTGTTAGAGAATGACCTGGATAGTGAATGGCAAAACATCTAGTGTCTATAATTGATAGGACGAGGCTTTTAAGGAAAATGTTACATAAGACTTTAATTTTTTTATACCAGAAAAGCATGTCTTCCGCATGCATCAATATTGCAAGGATAAAGAACATTTTTCAAACATATCGTTTCAATAAATTAATTCAACTTAGTATGATGTGAAGCCCAATTACCAACATCGAAAAAAATAATTAACTTATCTAAATAAGTTCTTTTACACTCTCCTGATTAAAAGTTTGTTTGCAAATGTCTCAAAAACAAAAAAGGCTCGCTATTGCGAACCTTTTTAACTGATTGATAATCAGGTGCCCCAGGCGGGACTTGAACCCGCACGGACATTGCTGCCCACAGGATTTTAAGTCAAACTGAAAACCGAATTTATTTAAACCTGACTTAATCTAATTTTTCTTAATCATTTGATTATCAATAATTAAAGAGAAGTTTGTTAGCTTCGTTTAAACGGATGAAAACCCCGTTTAACCGCTGATTGTATGCAAATCTGTATGCAAATCAAATGGAGATTTTTTTAAACAAAAAAATCTTTAAGCTATGGAGGTAAGTATCGCTATTGTCTTGGACATCAGAAGAGTTAAAAAAGAAAATCTTTATCCGGTTAAGCTGCGGGTAACATTTAATCGCAAACAAGAATATTACCCTACTATTTACGATCTTACACAGGAAGACTATAACAAATTTTCAGCGCCCCGAATAAGTGAAGTACTGCAAAAAGTAAGAGCATCATTATTAGAAGTAGAAAGGAACGCAGCTACAGCGGCGAAGGGTATTAATCCATTTGAGTTTGATTATTTTGAAAAAGAATTTATCAAGAATAATCCCCAATTCAAAGAACGTAAGAAAAAGGCAGAAAAAAAATGCATAGAAAATCAGCCGTCAGAACTGAAACAACAAGAAGTATCAGTTGAATTTGATTTTTCACCCTACGAAGAACGCTTTCCAATCTTCAAAGAAGAAAGCCCCGCTGCGGATTGCATCGCTGTAACCTTTATTAGCTACATAAAGAATTTATTGATGGAAGGTAGGATAGGCACGGCATTAAGTTACCGGGATGCTTATACCTCATTAAAGCAATTTCGGGGCAATGTTCTGTTTTCAGCAATTACCCGCCAATACCTTTTTCAGTTTGAGCGTTGGATGATTGATGACAATAAAAGCTCCAAAGCTACAGTAGGAATAAAGCTGCGTTCTTTACGTGCGGTATTTAATGAGGCAATTGATCAAGGGATAGTCAAAGCGGATATTTATCCTTTTGGAAAGAAGAAATACAAGATTCCAACAGCCAAGAAGGCAAAAAAATCATTAGAACGTAGCGAGGTTCAATGTTTGTATGAATTTGAGCCGGAGGAAGAACACATCCAGAGAGCAAAAGCTTACTGGTTTTTCTGCTATTTCGGCAATGGCATGAATCCCAAGGATCTTGCCTACCTTAAATATGAGAATATTGATGGAGAATTTCTTCATTTTATCCGGGCGAAAACAGAGCGTTCCATGAAAGATGATCCCATAGTAATTACCGCTTATATAAACGAAGATATGCAGGTTATTATTGCAAAGTGGGGAAATAAGGATCGGCGCCCGAATAATTATATCTTTCCCGTATTAGATGCATCAATGAACCTGATGGAGCAGTACAGCCGCGTTAGAACATTAACTAAATTTATTACTGACGGGATGGTCATTATTGGAGAAGATATGGAATTATCAAGGAAGCCAAACAATATGGTGTGCCGTCATTCCTATGCCACACATTCCAAACAAACCGGAGCTACAACAGAATACATTAAGGAGGCCCTGGGCCATGCCAGCCTGACAACAACAGAAATCTACCTGGGCGACTATGGGCGAGAAGTCAAAAAAGAATTTTCGGGTAGATTACTGGCATTTAAGAGCGCAACAAATCAAAATGATACAGCCCTAAAGGCAGTTTAAAGTATTAATGATCCTAACCTACACCCTGACAGTAAGCCACTGTCAGGGATTTTTTATGCCTGTCCAGGAATGTATAATTTTTGTTAACTTAGTGATGATACTTCTTCCTAAGAAAAACGTTAGTCTATGAGTATAAAAAAATGGTTGTTTTCCCGGATGATTTTTAGAAATATGCTGGCTACATTCGGTTACCGGTCGGGATATTCTGCTACTCCGGGAGGGTTTACCGCCTATTTTGTTTACCGGCTTGGAGACTATGATCAGGACTTTTATCTGTATTTCCCTAAAGAGCCATTTGCAATACGCTATGTAAACGAAATCTTCAACAAGTTATCTGAATACGAGGGATTTGATATTATCCGGTATCTTGAATTTCATTATAGCCTGTATCCGGATAAAGCTGATTTTCTCCGGTTTCTTAAATATGAGATCAACGACCGGCTGAAAAGAAAAGGCCACCAACAAAGGAAATTAAACGCCGCCCTTGAGTGGGTTACTGAAAAGCAATCCGAATTGCATGACCAGATCCGGGAAAAAATTAATCAGGAACAAGATGATTTAAAACAGGAACTTGCTGCGGGTGTTCAATCTATTATCCAGGAGGTCGGCACGACAAAAGAAGCCAATACCGACCAGCAGGTTAAAATACTGGTAGAAAAATTATCCGGCCATATCGACCAGATTATGAAAACAGCCGATACAGAACTAAGGGAACTAACCAATTCTTTTAGTACCGGAAGTATTGAATTGAATAACCGCAACCATGAAATGTTGATGATCCAATTGCTGATCCTACTGAAAAACGTTCAGGCCCCTTCGTCCTTGCAAAAGGGTGAACAGCTTTTTAAAAAGTTTTCGGATACAGATATTGCTGCAATACTTGCTTTACACTTTGAAGCTTTTAAGAATCTAAAATTAAATACACTGCAAGGGAAAGCCCGCAGCCAAAATGAATTAATAAACTATAAAAGCCCTAAAGTAAAACAGCTTATTCAGGCATTGGAAGATTTTTTTTACTGATGAAGCTCTTTTTATTTACCCTTTCACTATTCCCTTACATGCGTTCACTCGCCTGAACTTCGTTGTAACTGATTTATTACTAATCCCAAAAAATCCATACTCCATCCATCATTGACTTTGGGTAAATCCTAATCCATTTTGCATCCATAAAATTAGTTTTTATGGATACACTATTTATTCCCAACGAGGGAGATTTTCGCAGGTGGATTAAGGAAGCAATAAAGGAATGTTTAGAGCAAATTCCTGCACAACCTACGCAAACCGAAGGTGAAGAACCCTTACTAACCCGTAAAGAGATCGCTGGTATGTTCCGCATCTCTTTGGTTACTCTACACGACTGGATGAAACGCGGCCTGCCCTGCCATAAACAAAGAGGCCGGGTGTATTTTCTTCGCTCTGAAGTATTATCCTATCTCAAACAAAAAGGGCACAAACCCCTCATTGAACCTGAATACCCGCCTTACCTGCCTATTCCTGTCAACTCCGTAACCAGTAAAAAATAAAAGAATATGTCCGCACAAATGATATTTGAAGAAGCAAAAAAAGTGGAACTGGTAGCGCTGTTAGCATCTCTTGGCTATATGCCGGATAGAGTAACAAGGCAGGATTATTGGTATAAGTCCCCCTTTAGAAATGAGCAAACCGCTTCATTTAAAGTGGATCGAACCCGCAATATTTATTACGATCATGGAGAAGGAAAAGGAGGCAACATCATTGATTTTGCTGCCAGGTTTTTCCAGTGCGATGCCAAAACAGCAGCGTTAACAGTTATTGAGCAAAACTTGACGAACAATTTTTCTTTTCACCAGCAACAACATCCCACCCGCATAGCTGGTGAAAAGAAAGAGCCAGACAAGGAGAAAATCATTATTACCGGCTCCCGGCCTTTACAAAGCACTTCGCTACTTTCCTATCTGGAAGAAAGAAAAATCCCGCTCCACATTGCGCAGCAATACTGCAAAGAAGTTGATTTTTCACTGTACAGTAAACAGCAAACAGTGATCGGGTTTAAAAACCGGTTGGGTGGTTTTGAGTTGAGAAGCCCAATGTTTAAGGGCAGCAGCTCACCTAAAGGCATTACTTTTTTTGACAGCGGTAAGAACAACGTTTGCGTATTTGAAGGCTTCTTTAATTTTCTTTCTTTCATTGCCCTGCGCCCACACCCTGAAATCAGTATCACCAATTGCCTGGTGCTTAACTCCCTATCTTTTATTGAAAAAACCCGCTCCCTGATGGAGCAGCATCATAAAATATCCCTGTTTTTAGACAGGGATCTGTCCGGCAGGAAAAGCACAGAAAAAGCGCTTTCCTGGAATCAGGAATTTCAGTCGGAAAAATATATCGACAGCAGCCATCAATATAAATACTGTGATGATTTGAATGAATGGCTGATCGCTCAATCTAAACAGCAGCAGCAACAAAGAACGCAGAGAGGTAGGGGGCTTTGATTTTATACCCTTTTCTACAATATTATTTTTTTCATCAAAAAGATTTAAACAATGCAACAGTTTCAATTTAACATCCAGGCCAAAGGCGGCGCCGGTAAATCAATGCTTACTTATTTACAAGCCTTAAAACAGCAGGGTAATGACCGGGCTTATTTCGTGGACTTTGACAGCTCTGTAAAATCAAGCTGTCAACAGTTAAGATTCCTCCAGGGTAGAACGCCTTCGCGTTTTGCAACGATGAGCCTGCTGGACAGCCGGGAAAAACTGGATCGCCAGTTGCTTTTTGAAAACCTGTACGGGCTGTCACGGAAAGACTATGATTGCTTCTACCTGGACTTTGGCGCTCCGGAGAGCGACCAACTGCCATCACTGTTTTCCAGGGATTACACTATTGAAGAGTTTAAAGAAGTACAGGACGAATTAAACGCTCAATTCATATTTAACGTCGTTATTGCAGGTGGCAGTGCTTATGCACCGTGTACACATTATCTGCAAAAAATTGCCTTGTTGAATAGAGGCGTTTTTGAAACCAACATCTATATCAATGAAAGCACGTTTGCCGGAACACCACAACTTATTAAAGAGTTGACAGTTTTCGGAGCATCAGGGGAAAACTATATAAATGCTATCAGGCTATACGGGGATTTTGACATTACCACTGCACCACACCGGAGCATTCTCCAAAAAGTCAGCGAAGGAAAGGGTATGGAAGCCTATCAGTTTGTCGAAAAAATAAAAATGCAGAAAGAATTATCCAAAATATAAGAACATGCAAACATCCCGGACTGATTTAAAAAAATTGAGGTCAGCGATCTTCTTACAATATGGTATTGAGCTGGATGAAACCTCCCTTACCATTCTTACCATTTTATTGCAGGAAGTGAAGCGCCAGTTTGAACCGATGCAGGTAACGCTGAATGAAATGGCAGCGCAAATACAATACTCCAAAAAATCATTACAGGTAGATCCCGATCATCCCCGTTGGCAGGCTTTCTGGCACGGCATGGGCCAGTGGGGACTTGGCTTCATCCTGGCTGTTATGGCAGCACTAACCGTTTTTGCCATTGACCTTAACAAGGAAAGAGAAGAGAAGAAGATGATACAACAGGAACTCGCATGGTATAAAGAGCATTACGAGACCGCACAAAAGACTGGTAGTAAAACGGGCAATGACGCAATCAAAAAAAATCCACGCAGAAAAACAAATAAATAAGATGATGTTCAAAGATTTTATCAGGAAGGATTTGCTGGATAGCGGGTACGGGGTGTACCCGAAAATACTGGAAGTATATAGTAAAGAAATGACATTCCTGGAAACGCCCTCGCGTTTTCGTAGGTGGTTAGCTACTGAGTTAGAAGTTCCAATTGAAAAAATAAATCTTAGCAGCCTTAATTCTGCATTGCAGCAGCAGAGAAAAAAGAAGCAGAATATGAAAGTAACGCCGGGCAAACAAGAAGCTGATCTTTCTAAGGCCGGGTATCCTGAAAGCAAAATCGAAGGGTTTAAGTTTTCCAAACCCGGTTCGGACGATGAAAAAGCATCAAGGATCACTGAAATGTAAAATACCATGCAGATAAGCCTGTACCAGCTTTCTTGCATCTGAAATAATCATTGATGCAATAGTTATAGACCTGAATAAGCCCGGAAACATTCAATTAAGATTACGCAAGCCTAACCATACGTATCTAAGCCTTCCCGGCCTTGTCAGGCCCGGTGTGTTTTCAGGAGCCAGCTATGTTCTCGTGGGCTCGTAACCTCACCCACGTCGAACATGCTGGCCCATTCATGCCGCTTTGGGGCGGCATTTATGGGGGTGGCGCACAGCGCCTGTTATCAAACTTAAAACGGATATTAATATGAACAGCAATAATAGTAAGAACAAAGGCGGCAGGCCAAAGAAAACAATACAGCGCAGCCATCGCTTGCGGGTGGCCTGCAGCGCATTGGAGTTAGAAATAGTTGAGGGAAAAGCAAAGCAGGTGCAACTTACCATATCCGAGTTTTTACGTGAAGCTGCATTAAACAGCCAGATAGTTACCCGGCAAAAGACATTGCCCAAAGAAGTTTTAGCGTTCACAGCGCAGCTCAATCACCTTGCAGCTAATATTAATTCACTGGCCTATAAAAATAATGCCGCGCAAATATTTAACGCGTTTGAAAGGTTGGAACTAAAACAACTGGCAGCAGATGTAAAGCAATTAGCGCAGGACATTAAAAACTATTTACAATGATTGGTAAAGCGATTACCGGTAAGGGTTTTGGAGGATGCATCAGCTACTGCCTGGAAGACAAAAAAATGAGCCATGATAAAGATCAGGCGGTGGTGCAGAACCGGGCGGAGATATTGCTTTTTAATAAATGCTTTGGCAATAAAAAAGAGCTGGTACAACAGTTCAACGAAGTGCGAAAACTCAACCCCAAACAATCCAAACCGGTGTTTCATTTTACACTGAGTTTTGCTCCGGGCGAGAAATTGACCAGGGCGCAGCTGATCCATATTGCCCAAGATTGCGCGGAAGATTTTGGATTTGCAAATAACCAGTTTTTAGCGGTGGAACATAAGGATACACAGCATCAGCATATCCATATTGTGGCCAATCGAATAGGTTTTACCGGCAGAACAAATGTATCCGACAGCAATAGTTATAAACGCATGGCTCAGTTCTGCCGGAAGATGGAACAGAAATACCAGTTGCAGCAGGTATTAAGCCCCCGGCGTTTTTTATCAAAAGATCAGCAATTACTGCCCAGAAATGACCAGCGAAAAGAACAACTTAAAACACAGTTGAAGCAAATATTGCAATCTTCCAAAACAATGGAAAGTTTTCAACAAAAGGCAAGAAAGCTGGGATTTGAAATTATCAAAGGCCGGGGTATATCTTTTATTGATAAGGCTGGTGTAAAAATAAAAGGCAGTGCTATGGGGCTTTCTTTAAGCACTATTGAAAAACAGTTGCAGAAAAACCAAACTCAATACCTCACTCGGAATCTGCAGGAAGGAATAGGTCCGGAAACCAGGTTTGCAAATACCTGGCAGCGGACTATTTCTTTTTCACCATACAAGAGAAACCCGCAGGAAAGTGATTTTATTAGCGCATTTATACAATCAATAAAACAAGCGGTAGAAAATACTGCCGACCTGGCAGCCGACTTATACAAAGTACATTATCCATCCCCAGGGGACTATGCCACGTCACAAATAGAGCGTGAATACTACCGGAATATTAGAAAGAAGAAGAAAAAAAGAGGTTACGGACTATAGGCTTATTGAGGCATGCAACAAGACCTAAGAAGCCGAAAGACTAAAATCTGAGAAAATACAGAAATCAATTAATCGATAACAGATAAGATTTCGTACCTTAGAACTGGTGTTTTTCATAGGTTAGCAACGGCCAGCTTTTTCAAAGGCAGGCCTTTTTTATATATTAATCTAGTAAATTCTATCGAATGGCTATTTTAATCTAATTTTTTCTTCATTTATACTTTGCAGCTTCTATTTAATCCACAAAAATCACTTTTTGCTACTTATTATTGCTTAGGCTAATAAATTTCACAGAAAAATTTAAGTTAGGAAAGTGATGCTCGGATTTCCTCAATCATCGACTTTTGCAGCATGTCAGATTCTTCTGGCTTTTCGTGAAAAGCCTGCCAGGCATTATTTACAAATTTGGATATCGGTGTTAAAGGGGAATTTCATTATATGTTCTTGAAAACATTTTGGCGATCTCGCGTTCTCTATTTTCTACATTGCCAGAAGAACGATTTACAAGCATATACCCGCTTATATCTGTATATTCAAAGTGCGCAAAAGTGACATGTCCGAATTTTCGAGTTGCAATGTACTTATATATTCTAAATCGTTGCGTATTTGTTGATTGTTCTACTTTGTCAGACATGGGATCATAGCTTCTGGCTCCCAGTATTGCAAAAGAAACTGCAGGATATAAACTTAGTATTTCAGGAAGGAGATTAATGCAGGTATTAAATATATTTCCAAGATCTCCTTTATTAATGATCTTGGAATACTTTGTGTCACTTCGCCGGTCTTTTTTACAATAAAATTTTATGGCAAAAACGTCTTCTTTATGATACTCGGCTCTTATAATATAATGATATCTTGTTATCGGAGAGAAAAACTTATAAATAAGGGTAAACAGGTGAGCACTTTCATCTTTGCAACGTTGACGTTGTATAAATTTCACGGGATAGCCCGGAAAATTAAACTCCATTAAGCAATAACTTTCTTAGTAGTCGTATTATTTCCTGTTTGTTTTCCTGAAACCAATGTGCCTTTGGTTTTAGATGCGTCTAACTTCACAGAGCCAGCATTGCATCTCCTAACCCAATTGAGCCTATCCCCCTTGGATACATGTGTATTAGTATGTGTAGTGGCTTTCATCTGTTGTAAAATTAATTACTTTTACTAAAAAAGCAAAATAAACGCGGATTTATAGCAAATTGAATTACTCCTATTCTCTGTAAATCAGTCACTTATAAAAGTATTTATGCTCGCTTTTCTCCGTAAATATTTATAAATTTTATATACTTCCCGTCTTGAACTCAACTTCCAATATATCCAAAACTAATATTTGATTGTTCCCAATGGTGCTGGTCTTTTTTCTGGCCCTGGTGACCTTGTTGTGTGTTTTTAATATACACCCGGTTGACGCCCTTAAAAGCTGTGAGTTCTATCCAGTAAAACTAATTGGGCGGGTACATCATGAAACCTGACATCTTTTTTTCATTTCAATAAAACCAAGTATTTTAGTGTTGCAAACCTGCTTATGAGCAGCCGTATGGGAAAAGATGAAAACTGTGGCATTGACAATTTCAATACTATCGTTATTTATTTCGGCGTTAACATTTTGGCTAACCCGGATCTGGAAGGGACAATTAAAAATGACCCGCCCTACGATTATTTGCCTTGTTGGTAAAAATGGAGATGATGAGCCGAAAGTCTTTCTTAGAACCTTACTTTATTGCACTTCAGACCAGGGGCAGTACATCCAAAATATGTTTATCCGTATTTATACGCCACAAACAGGTTATGATTTTAATGTTTGGGCTTATGGAGATAGTGGCTTAGTGCGGGGTAGCGGTTTATTTGTCAGTAAAACAGGTGCATCCATTTTCAACACAATGGCCAATGGAAAAAGAGAATAGCGCTTTGAGCTGGATAAGGCGTTTTGTTAATCTCGATTCTTTAAATTTTGTAAGTGCTTAACATCCTCCAGATCTCATTGCGGCTCAATGTCCATTTGCCAAGAATAAGACTCTATTAGCACAAGGGCTGAAAAAGATATTTTATTTATAACTGAAAAAGCTGCCCAAAGAGCAGCTTTTTATATATGATAAGATGAAATTTTTACCCAGCAACTAATTGGTATGAATTTGAAATTGTTTTTCGCCCAAATCGCTTTAGTAGTTCAACTTCATTTGAACTACTGATTTTTTCCTTTTTCAGTATTTCCTGAATTTGCGGTTGTTTTAAACCTGGAATACGAACCTGAAAGAACGGCCAGAGTACTTCACTTTTATAAACCTTGTCTATATCTGGGAATCCTACTATAGGATTATACTTTTCCGAATTCTTTTTGAATTGTTCTGTATATTTAAAATACCACTCTCCATTTTTGCAAGACAAAATCCCAACCGGAATTTCGTCATTTGCCAAGGAGAATGTTGCTTCAACTTCTTCAGGAATACGGCTGTACCCTTCCAAGTCGTCTTGGTTTTTATTGAACCAATTTTTGATCTTGCGTAACATTTGTTAACCTCCTTATTTTTTCAAATCTCGTCTTTAAAATTAATGAAATTAACTCTACTCTTTTGATGGTTAAGATTAAAGAAAATTCCTGTTTTATCATTTTAAGAACTTTTATTTCATTTTCTGTACTCGAAAATTCGTCAATAAGACTAATATAGTCTGTATTTAAACGTATTAAGTATTCAATAAGTTCAAAATGATTAGCCTGTATATTGTCTGCTATACTAATTCTAGGGTATGCTTTCTCAATATAATTAACAACTTTTTTGCCATTTTTCGAATAATGTTCTAAATGCCCGTTTACCTGGGCTTCTGTACAATTCCAAAATAATCCCCGGGCTGAGTCATAAAGGGGTGCAAAGGTAGGCAATTTTTGCGATTTAATTTGTGTCCTAATAACTCCCCAGTTATAAAAATGCCTGTCATTATTTCCTACAATAGCGTCAAAAATTATCATTTTTACCAGCCCAACTAGCAGATTATCAAATGTTTTTGGAAAAACGTTGCGTATTGATTCTTTAATAAATTCAAAAGTAAATAGTTCTCTTGACGATTTTCTGTCATTGGCTATTTCGTTTGCTAAATCCTTGTCTCCCAGGTGTTCTCCACAAATTTCCGCTCCGTGAATCAATTCTTCCCCGTCTTTTAAGAAGAATTTACTTAAAAACCGAACTTGTTTATTAACCCATACCAGCTTTATTTCGTTCATCTCAAGGCCCAAAGTTTGCCCAATTCGATTGATGAGGTATTCATATATAGATTCATGCGGGTAATATTTTTCTGCAGTTTTGGCAATATAAGCGCTCCAGGTTTTTGGATTAGCTTTCCTAACTGTACCGTCCCTCTCAAAAAAATAGGCACGAATGAACTGTTTTGGAGCATCTCCATCCAATGGAATGTCTTGCACAATATAGTCAGACTCTTTAAGCGTAGGAATACTCTGCGGTCTTAGGATTTTGCCCGATTTAAAAAGAGATTTTTCCCTACGTAAATTCCCCCTTTTTGTCATTTGTTGGTTATTAAATATTTGTTGAAACTCACGCTATTGTTATTCGAGCATTTAATGGTGCTCTCCTTTTACGGATTAATGTACCTAGGCTTATATTTTGTATTTTCCGGCAATGCGCCACCATAATCAAAAAAATCTACAACCTCAACATTTAAGACATAAGCAAATCTTAGAAGCATTAAATATGTCGGATTTTCACTGCCATTTAAATATTTATTGGTTGCACTTTCGTCCATACCCAAATAATTACTGAATGAAATCGAGTTTAATTTTCTATTTTTCATTAGAGCAAACAAGCGAGTGCTGAAGTTTTGTTTTGCAGTAGTAAAATCTTCATTTCGTGCAATTTTTAGCGTTTTATTTGAGAACGTTCTACTATCTCCAGTTATTAGAGTTGGAATTGTTGAGTTCATGCCGGATTTTAACTTCACTAAGCTTTTAAGCGTAATGTTGGCCGCGCCTGCTTCCAGATTTCTAATGTAGGTTTCACTTAATCCATCACACAATTGACCAAATTTCTTTTTTCCAATCCCCATTTTTGTTCTTGTGGCAAAAACAAAATTGCCTACTATTTTTATGCCGGTTTGTAATTGTATTTCTAAGTTCATTTATCACAAACTGGCACGATTTGGTAATAAAAAAATGGAGATATAGTTTGGGTGTTATGTTTTTTGTTGTATATTTGAAGAAAGTAACATTAAAATAAGTAGTATATAGAAGTATCAAAAGGTAATAGGCATTAATAAAAGAGTCTCGACGCTCGAAGATTGACAGCCAAGATGGCGAGACGGTAATAAAATGCCCATGTCTTTAAGAAGCATTATTTTTATGCTTCCGAACGGATATGGGTTTTACCGTAAGACCATCATCTTGGCTGTCACTAAGAGCGGTGGCTGGTAAAGCCCATATTCGTTTATAATATTATACGGCTTTCCAGTGCAACGAGACTCATCCAACCCAAAACGGATGAGTTTTTCTTTATCATATTATTCATTTCGGGCCTGGCCCTGTTACTTAGGAAACAGCGACCTTGCCAGCTATAATTTCCGGTACGCCAGTCACCCGCGTAATCCTGAATAAAGGTTAGCAACGGCCGCCGGGCGGCGGTGCAGTCGTTCTCATGGGCTGTACCCGCCTGTCCCGGCATTTTTATTATCTACTTATTACTTCATCTTTAACTGTATGTGATATGAAAATTTTAACGCTGCTGGGCGTGATGGCATTCCTATGTGTAAATACAAATGCACAGCAACAGAATATAAGGCCGCTTTCTATTAACGAAAGGTTGCCCAATCTTACCATTCACAATCTTCTTAATTATACAAATACTACTACTACAATTGACAACTTACAATACCAAAACACTAAGATGATCCTATTGGATTTTTGGTTTACTCATTGCATACCCTGCATCAAACAAATACCTAAGCTGGATTCGCTGCAAAGAGAGTTTAAAGACCAATTGCAAATACTAATGGTAACTTTTGAACCTGATTCGCTGGTAGCTCCTTTTATTGCAAAATGGGAACAGCAACACAAAAGAAAGTTAAGCATACCAATTGTTACCGCCGATAAACAGCTACAAGCTTATTTCAACCAAGCCAGCCGCCCAAATTATGCCTGGATAGCTACCGATAGAGTAAATATGGGTTATGTATCCACAACCTTTATTGCTGCCCCTATTATTGAGCAGGTATTAAAAAAAATGCAGGAGGAAGTACATCTGCGTGGATACCTGCGCCGCAAACTTAAATAACCCTAAAATTTCGCTTATGTCAAATAAAATTATACCCTTTTTAATATGCCTTGCAGTTTCGGTTACCACTTTGGCGCAGCAACGATTTACGGTTAATGGTACAGTTACTAATGCGAGTACCGGTGAGGCCCTGGTACGAGCCACTATTAAAAGTGTAAGCAGCGGCAGGTTTACTCTTTCGGCACAGGGAGGTAGCTACCTTATACAATTACCAGTTTTACCCGATACATTAATAGTGTCTTACACCGGTTTCACTTCTCAAAAATTTGCTGTTAGCCAAACAGGTATCTTTAATATTCAAATGTCTCCCGATGACACCGAGTTAGAAGGCGTTACCATCAACACCGGTTACCAACGGCTAAAGCCTAACGAAGTAAATGGCTCTTTCACAGTTATTGACAATAAAACCCTTAATGAGCAAACCGGTACAAATATACTGGAGCGTTTAAAGGGTGTAACTAATAGTCTCATTTTTAATACAGGTAAAAGTAATAGCGCTGGCAACGAAGAAAATACGATTTCTATACGGGGCCTGAGCACCATTAACGGCCCCCTGGCTCCACTTATCATTGTAGATAATTTTCCTTACGATGGAAATATTGAAAACATCAACCCTAATGATGTGGAAAATATTACTATTCTAAAAGATGCAGCGGCAGCAAGCATTTGGGGCGCCCGTGCTGGTAATGGAGTTATAGTCATAACTACAAAAGCAGGAAAGTTGAATAAAAGGCTAAGTCTTGATATGAATTCAAGTGTTTTAATTACCAATATACCCGATCTCTTTTATCAGCCGCAGGTATCAGTTTCAGACCACCTTATAATGGAAGAGTTTCTATTTAACAAAGGGTATTTTGATCAAACTATTAATGACACGCGAACCCGCCCACCATTAACCCCGGCAATAGAGCTGCTGCTACAACGCCGTGTGGGACTTATCAGTGCCGAAGATTCAGCAGCAGGTATGCGAAAACTAAGCTCCATCGACACACGTAAAGAATACACAGGGCATTTTTTAAGACGAGGACTAACTCAACAGCATTCGCTAAGCCTGAGCGGTGGTAGCCAAAACTATTCATGGTTATTAGCAGGCAACTATAACAACGTAGTAAGTAACAATAAAGCTGTATCTGATAAAGTAAACCTTCATTTGCATAACCAAATAAAACCTGTAAAAAACCTTACGATCAATTTGAATGCCTATTATACGAATAGCCAATCCAAAAGCGGAACGCCATCTTTTGTCATCGTATCTGAAATCAGTGGAAGAGATGTACCCTACCTGACTTATGAAGACGAAAACGGCAATCCTGTACCACTTGACCTATATCGAAGAGGATATATAGATACTGCAGGTGGCGGCAGGTTGCTGGATTGGAATTATTATCCTTTAAATGATTATAAGCATCAATATACAAGTGCGGAAAGACAGGATATACTGGTGAGAGCGGCAGCAGACTATAAAATCACAAATGCCTTAAGCGCCAGTGTACAATATCAATACCAGAAGCAGTGGGGCAATAGTACTTCCTACTCTGACATGGAAAGCTATTATACACGTGACTTGATCAACAAATTTACAGTGTTACCAGCCAGTATCACACAGCCAGCCACTTATCCTATACCTTTAGGAGATATTATAAATAGATCTTTTTCCTCTTTCACCTCCACCAACTTGCGTGGGCAACTCAACTTTTCAAAAACCTGGATGAAACACAGTGTTACAGCCCTGGCCGGCGGTGAGTTAAGGGAGGCCCTTAATGGCGGTTCGGAAGGCTTTACCGTTTTTGGTTATCAGGAAGACCCCTTATCTTACTCTTCGGTAGACGGGACACGGATTTATAAAACATATATAACAGGAAATATGGAGTATCTGCCGGGAGGAGGAGGCAGTATAGGTTCATACCAGGTCACAAGGTTTGTAAGCGCATACGCTAATGCCTCCTACAGCTTCGAGAAAAAGTATAGTATCAATGGTAGCTTTCGTAAAGATGCCTCCAATGTATTCGGGCTTTCAACAAACGACAAATGGAACCCCTTATGGTCAACTGGTATTGGCTGGCTTATATCTTCTGAAAATTTCTATCATTACTCAGGCATTCCATTTTTAAAATTGAGGCTCACCTATGGGTATAGCGGTAATGTGGACACAAGGCGTACACCTCTACCGGTTAGCAGCGCTGGCACGAATAGCGTTACACGCTTTCCTGTTCAAACTATCAGCACGCTCAATAATCCTTCTCTAAGATGGGAAAAATCCAGGCAGATCAACCTGGGCATAGACTTTGAAGACCACAACAAAACCGTGTTAGGCACTATTGAATATTATCATAAAAAAGGGATCGATCTTTATGGTGAAACCCCTTATGATTATACAAGCTGGGGACGAGACCAGTTTATAGTGGCTAATATCGCAAACATGGAAGGAAAAGGAATAGACCTTTCAATAAACACAGTAAATATAAATCGGGCTTTAAGATGGAGCAGCGGGTTTATTTATAATTATAATACCAATAAAACCACAGCCTATCATATTGAAAAGGCCCAAGACTTTTATAGCCTTAACAGCGGAAATAGCATTTACCCGGTAATTGGCAGGCCTCTTTATGCTATAACAGCATATCGTTGGGGTGGCTTAGACACTAAAGGCGATCCCCAGGGCTACCTGCATGGCCAGCTAAGTACGGATTACGCAGCTATTGCACGTAGTGTTAGCGACAGTGGTTTAACTGCCGGCAATATTGTTTTCTTTGGGTCTGCAACACCAATACATTTTGGTTCTCTTATTAACCGGCTGGAATGGAAAGGCTTTAGTTGTTCCTTTAACCTTATTTACAAGGCTGGTTATTATTTTAGAAAAAGTTCTTATACTTCTTCAAGCGTTATAAACGGTAGCATTGCACATGCCGATTATTACAAACGCTGGCAACAACCGGGAGATGAATATACAACCAATATACCAGCTACTGTTTATACTGATTACCCACAATATAGAGACAGAGATATTTTTTATAACAATTCTGAGGTAAATGTGGTAAAAGGGGATCAGGTAAGGCTACATTATATCAACATTGCTTACAGTTATAGATCAGGAGCCCAAAACAAATTATTCTCAAGCCTGCAGTTGTATGCCAACGCAAGCAATCTGGGTATCATATGGCGGGCAAACCGTTCAGGAGTCGATCCTGATTCACCTACAGGGACACCAGCTCCCAAACAATTCACAGTAGGCATTCGTACCAATTTTTAACCAAAACCATATCAATGAAAAAGCAAACATATCTTTTATACAGTGCTCTCTTAACGATTTTGATAGCAGCGATCTCCTGCGCTAAATATCTGGATAAAAAACCAAGTAATGCAATCACAACCCCAAGTACACTTTCCGATTTACAGGCATTGCTTGATAATGCAAACAGAGTTATGAATACCAATATAGGCCCTGTTACAGGAGAAGCTTCATCTGACGATTATTTTTTACCTGCTAATTTTTTTACCAGTATCAACGAATGGGGCAGGCACATTTATAAAAGGGCGCCTTACGAGCTGCAATATGCTAACGATTGGTCAATGGCTTATACCCCTATATATAATGCCAACTACTGCCTTGAGATGTTGCAGAAAATCGAAAAAACGAAGGATAATACGGTACAATGGGATAATGTATATGGCAGCGCATTATTCTTCAGATCATTTTTCTTTCAACAATTGGCATGGATATATGCAAAAGCCTATGATGAATCATCATCTGAAAAGGACTTGGGTATTGTATTAAGGCTTACCTCAGATTTCAATGTACCATCAAAAAGAGCAACAGTAACTGAAACCTATAACCAAATCATAAATGATACAAAGTTAGCTGGTGGTTATTTATCTCCTTTACCAGACCATCCATATCGACCTTCAAAAGCAGCCGTCTATGGCTTACTTGCCCGAACTTATTTATCAATGCGCTTATATGATAGCGCCTACCGATACGCTGGTCTTTGCCTTGATATAAAAAGCGACCTGATGGATTACAATGGAGATAGTGATGTTGGTAATTTAACAGCCAACTATCCCTTCAAGCGTTTTAACAAAGAAACTATCTTTTATGTGGAAATGACTACTGGAGGTGCGTTCCCTCTAATATTACCTTTAAGAGCAAAGGTGGATACCGTACTATACGACATTTATGAAGCCAATGACCTTAGAAGAACTGCTTTTTTTGCAGTAAGTGGAGGTTACCCTAATTTCAAAGGTAGTTACGCTCAGAGCACAAGCAACTTTTCAGGATTAGCAACTGATGAAATATGGCTGATATTCGCAGAGTGCCTGGCTCGCCGGGGGTATAGCGGATTAGAAGCCGCAACGTCAAATCTCAACCATTTATTAAAACATCGATATAATAAAGATAGCTTCGTATCGCTTGCTTACAATGATATAGGTGATTTGCTAAACAGAATTCTAAGTGAGCGCAGAAAAGAGTTACTTTTTAGGGGGATCAGGTGGAGCGATATTAAAAGGCTTAATAAAGAAGGGCAAAATATTATACTCACCAGAGTTTTTGAAGGCAATACTTATACATTACTGCCAAACGCTAACTATTACGCTTTACCCATACCTCATACACTTGTTGAAGATTTTGGATTAGAGCAAAATCCCATATAATTACTAAAAAAGCGGTTTTGTTAAACCGCTTTTTTAACATACAGAGGATGGATGTCACTCCTGAACATTACTAATGTCTCCAGTGAAAGAAGGTGTGCCAGTAATATTTTCCTTAACATCTGAGACATAATAATTATTGGCAGTAAGCGCACTTTCATCCGCCTCAATAATAACCTGGCTGGAAGGTTCTGTACCATTTAAGTAAAGTCCTTGATTATTTTCATCCACTTCAATGGAAAACGAACACGGAATATCATCTGCTGTTTGTGCACAAGCCTGCTCATTGTCTACAAGAGTCCAGTTGCTATGCATCGTAACATTAGTTTCATCGTAAGCTTCCCCATCGTATTTGAAAGTCAACGTGACTGTTTCTGCTACTTTAGAACTTTTCAAAGGCTTAAAGGCAAATGCAACGGAAATAAGAAATGCCAGCGCTGATACAGGTAATACTATTGTTAAGATTTTTGTTCTCATTTTTGTATATTTAAAGTGAACTGAATATGGATTAGGTAAAATATTGTGATTGTTTTACCACTTTGGTTTAGGGGTATGTTGCAACAGGCCGCAGCATACCCTTTCTTCGTTCAAAAGCCGCCCGGCCATAGTAGATCTTACTTGGCTGGTAATGCAGGCAATAGCATTTATGTAGTGAATATTGATTCATATTTTAATTTCTGTTCCTGTTTGGCTAAATAATGTTTTGTGTCAAATGGCCACCAGCTCCAGCTTGTAAGGTGATAGCCACCACAAAAAGAACAATGGTAGATCCTTTTTCCTGCGGGTTTCAGACTTCCTTGATCCGTTTACCGGTTTCATCTTTCCTATGAGAGGCATGTTTTAACTTACAAAGGGCATTAATTGCTTCTGGTTCTACTGAGATGAACTATTTTCCCGGTTTCACAACAACGGCTTGCTATTTGTTTAATCGTGCCGTTATCAAAAAGAAAATTCATAATATTTATTTTCAGGATCTCTTAAATAGTTAAACAGCATTTATAATTTTATTATTCATACCTATTCTGACATTTTTCACCCACTATCCTTCAAAATATTTTTTTGATGATTTTTATTTTATAAAAAGTATAAAATAACCAGAAGTAATGCTTAAATTAGTATTGCCAAATCATTTAATTAAGCAACCCTTCTACTATATATACGTAAAAAAGAGGGTATACGGGTGAATCAAAATCTGACTTTTTTTAAACCTTTCTTTCGCCCAAATACCTTCTACTGAACCAGTAATTTGCTCTGCGGATTACTACATGAAAAAGGAGGTAGTATGCTATTTGATCACCTGGCATCCGGTTCGGAAACAGCGTTTGCCGAAATTATTGCAACCTACTACAATAGATTGTATACATGTGTTATTCACTATGTACGAAATCCGTGCAATGCGGAGGAAATCCTGCAAGACACTTTTTTAACACTTTGGGAGCACAGGTATTCAATGGACAAGATACTTTATCCTGAAGGCTGGTTAATCCTTACTGGTATTCGCAAAGCCATCGATCATTTACGAAATGAAAAAAGGAATCCTTTAATAGCAGCTTTGCCGGATGAGGATGACAGAATACCAGCTCCGGAAAGCCTGATAGATATACTTTCAAACAAAGAGACCCTCCGGCATATCAATAATGCTTTGCAGCAACTATCTCCTATGCGAAAAAAAGTAATGGAGCTGTTTATACATGCGGGTATGTCACGCAAGGAAATCGGGACAGAATTAGGCATAAAAGACGAAACTGTAAAGAGCCACCTGGCCGCGGCCCGGAACTATATTGCCGGCTATCTGAAGAAAAGGGGGCAACTTCCCATTGCACTCATTTTATGGACCCTAAAAATCTTCAATAATGAATGATAGTACACTTGTGATAAAATCATTGATAAAAAAACATTTGGATGGGAGCGCTACAGAACAGGAAAAAGCTGCATTCATCCAGTTATGGAATCTATACAATGACGAAGAGCTGGCACAGCTAATAGAGGAAGTAAATGCAGAAATACCATTACCGCCAGCAGAGAATCTGCCAAAGGTGAATGCAGCTGCCTTAGCCCACAAAATTGTGACAATAGCAACTGCCCGAAAAGCGGCACAAAGAAAACAAACTTTGGTAAAATATGCTGTACCTATTGCTGCCAGCGTATTGCTTGCAGTTGGGTTGTGGATGAACAAAGTGCTTTCAGAAAGGCAACAATATAAAGTAATATGCGGTGCTTCAATAGAAGCCGGTGACATAAATACCACGGAATTTAATTGCACTATTAAAGATGGCGAAAAGAACTACCTGGTGGATAGCAATACAAGCCTGCAGTTGCAATATAGCGGTCTAAGGGTAATACAACGGCCAGGAAAGATTGTTTATCAACAACATAATGGCACCGATGACACAACTCGTTTCCAAGGGCACGAAATTAGCACAGCTCCGGAGCAACAATACCTGGTGGTGTTACCTGGCAATACCGTTTTGCGACTAAATGCCCAAACCAAGTTGAAAATAACACCTGACTCATTAACAGGCACCTTAACAGCATCCCTGATCCAGGGAGAAGTATTTGCCGAAAGCCAGGGGGCGTTAACAATGGCCGGACCTAATGTCAATATCACCAGCCAGGGCGGCAGTTTTGACCTGCGGGCCATAGAAGGCGGCAGTTTGATTGCTGTATCAAAAGGCCGCCTGGAAGCCAGTTTTCCTTCAGGTAACTCCGAAACTTTGAACTTTAGCGATTGGTCCGCCTTTGTCAAAATAAAAGACAAAGAGATAATTAAGGATAGTATTATGACCCAAAGGTGTGGGGATATCGAAGGTCTTACTGTTTGGAAAAATACAGAACGGGTGTATGAAAACGTGCCTCTGGCAGCTTTTGTAGACCAGATGCAGTATTGGTATGGGATTCGGTTTACAGATCTGAAATGCCTGGATAAAGAAAAGAGAGTAACTACACGCTTATGCTACAAAGCTACCCGGGAGGATTTTTTTGCTGTATTGCGGCATAATGGTTTTAAAGTGTATACTACCAGCAGTGGTTATACGTTCTGTAATCCGGAGCGAGAAAAAAAAGAGCAAATAGTGGCAAGACAATAATTGGTAAAAAACAAATTAGACGAGATTGCATTTTAAGTTTCTAAAATATCTCTTTATTAAATACCATTGATGCCAGAAGCTATCGCCAGGAATATCCAAAGCGCCAGATACCGGTCTAAAAAGGACACTGTATCATAAAGTGTGTAAGTTAAAATCGAGTCTTAACAGATTCGATTTTTTAACTTTAAACACAATATGAACAAATGAAAGCAGAAGATTTCTTATCCGATGACTTTTTGAAGCAGTTCAAAACAGGTGAACAGCTCAATGAGTTCTTAGCCAGTATCCAGAACAGGAAGTTTTCAGGCTGCCTCAAAAGTCCTATTGCTCGGCAAGGTATGATGCAGATTTTGAGGTTGGATATGCACAGCTGGAAATCGTGAGGCAGAAAGTGAGTCGGGCGATACAGGAATTAAAAGAGATTGGCTCTCTTATATTTAAAGAGGCAGGTCGCTTTCCGCGGCTAAATATAGTTTAAAATGGATTTTGATTTTACGATTATTGCGCCCTTATATCGTGCTGTTACAGTCAAATTTTGCCGTAAACAAAAATTTGTTTTATCCAAAAGAGAATTTTAAGTAGCTTTTCAAAGCAGTTTGTTTAACTAAAATCAAATGTTTAATCCCGAGGCACTAATTCAATATGGCGGGTTACTACTTGTTTGCCTGGCAATTTATGGGCAGGTAGGCCTTTTTTTCTGTTTCTTTCTTCCAAGTGGAGGGCTGCTTTTTATGGCAGGCGTATTGATTGCTACCAATGTGCTGGACCATAGCTTTTTTACGCTGTGCAGCTTAGGAATTTTAGCTTCGCTAATGGGAAATATTACGGGTTATATTGTCGGTTATAAGACAGGGACTGTTTTATATCGCAGGGAAGATTCAGCTTTTTTTAAAAAGCAGTATTTAACAAAAGCGAAAAACTTTTATAAAAGATATGGCGGCATGGCATTGATTGTTGGTGCATTTCTTCCTTTCATTCGCACTTTCACTCCTATTGTTGCGGGCATCATTCAACAAAAATTCAGCCGTTTTTTGTTATTTGCCTTTATTGGTTCTGTAGGATGGATACTTTGTTTTTCAATTGCCGGTTATGTAATAGGAACCATGCCCTTTTTACGCCCTTACCTTAATTATGTAGTGATGGCAATTATTGTGCTGGTTACGGTCCCTGTTGTAATTAAAATTATACGAAGATTCAAAAAGGAAAAACAATCTCCTGATGCAGGTATTTAATCTTCTTTTTGTAAAGGGAACCATATTGAAGCAACTCCATCTGATATCTTCCAACTTTATACCTGATTTCCTTTTTTGAGTCCAGGTAATCCGGCAATATATTTTTTTTGTTGTAGTATGTTATTAATAGCGTATCTTCAGCAACGCAATAGCACATAAAGTAATTTAAATTTTCTACGGTTCTTATTTCTCTGACTTTTTGTATTCCTGTCTCTTTCCGTTTTCATTCACGCAGTTTAACCAAAATCAATCATAAATAACGGTTGGGTTTCAATAGGGAAGCCTGATAACAGAATTGGGGGAGTTGGGTATTTCTTCAGTCCTCCGAGTGTTTTGATCACTATTTGAATTTGATACCATGTATTTTTAAAAGACAGCACCGGGCTCACATGCAGTTTAGCTGGATGAATGAAGCCCATATTATCAGGCATAATCGTTGAACAATAATTATGCACTTATAGACCATTGATAATTATAAACAAACCTGTTACGTCACAAACCTTCCCGATAAATATATTTACTTATATGACATCCGAACAAATAGGCAGCGCCATACAAAAACAAAACCGACCCGTATTCGAGATCTGGTTTAAAAGTCGTTCTTCAATTAAAGGGCTATTTATACAAACAACAGACTATAATGAATTAAAGCTGAAAAATTTTTGGCGGATTGTAGATGAAAGCAGGATTGCTGAATATGACAAGACCGGAAATAAAGATCTGGCCCGTGTTTTTTATGGAGATGGATTTACAAAGCTGGAGATTACCGGCTGATGGCGCCTTCTAAAGGCTACCGGCTTTTCTTTTAAACTCCAACAGGCAATACGCAATATGTTCGGTAAGCGATTGCTGTAACTGTAATATGTCGTTTCGTTTATAAGTGCGCATCAAATCTTTGGCCTCCAGGCCCAATTGGTATTGCAACTGCTGTTCGTACCTGCTGTGCAACTGCTGGAATACATTTTCATCCCTCTGCCGATCTAATTTTTTTATCCGTTCTGTAAAATCATGATATAGTTCTTCAAACAGTTTATTGGCCGCTTTCCGGAAAGCGGTTACTATATAAATGGAATCATGTTCCATACTTTTTCTTTTAAAAGTGATCAGACCCTGTAACAAACCGCATTGATGTTCATTCCCGCACCTACAGAGGCAAAAAGAATGATATCATCTTTTGAAATTTCATGGCCTGTTATTTTATTATTTCGTACTAAATGATACAATGTGGGAATAGTAGCTACTGAGCTATTCCCCAGCCACTGTATACTCATAGGCATTACATTTGGCGGAGGAGTGGTTCCATACAGCCCGTACAATCTTTTTACAATTTCTTCATCCATTTTTTCATTGGCCTGGTGGATCAGAATTTTGCTAACCTCGTTGATAGAAATGCCGCTTTTATCAAGGCATTCCTTCATGGCAAGCGGCACATGCTTTAACGCATACTCGTATACTTTTCGCCCCTTCATTTTAATATACATTGTATCACAGCCATTCTGCCTGTAGCTGCCGGCCATGTTGATGTAATCCACCTCTTCTCTGCTGTGGGTCTGCGCACTGCAACCCAGCACTCCCGCATTGCTGCCGGCTGCCGGTTTGTATTCCATTACAACAGCTCCTGCTCCATCAGAAAAAATCATGCTATCCCGGTCGGCGGGATCAATGACACGGGACAACGTTTCTGCACCTATCAGCAATACTTTTTGTGCCATCCCCGCGGTAAACCAGGCATGGGATTGAATAACCGCATGTAGCCATCCCGGACAACCTACCAATACATCATAGGCTATGCACTCCGGCCTGTTAATGCCTAGTATGTGCTTTACTTTACAGGCCAGGGAAGGTACATTTCGGGATTGGATAGTAGCCTGGGAAATATCTCCAAAATTATGTGCCACTACAATTTGGTCCAACGTCTCCGGATCTATACCACTGGATTCTATTGCCTGCCAGCCAGCCGCCACCGCCATATCGGAAGTATGAATGTATGAGGAGGCATAGCGTCTTTCACAAATTCCGGTAATATTTTTAAATTTCTGAATAATGGTATCAGCTGCATCACGGATAGGTGTTCCTGTCGGTTCAAAAAAAGCGTGCTGTAGGAAATCAGTATTTAAACGCTTTTCATTGGGTATATAGGCTCCCGAGCCGGTAATGATTGAAGTATACTTCATGAATGATTGTTTTAAGTAAAGGCATATACAAGTTCTATTTACTATGTGGTTGCCTTACTAAAACAGTAGAAACAATCAATTAAGTAATTTAAATCAATTAAAGATACCAAGATATCTGTAATGTTCCTATAGATGTTAACAAAAATGTATGCCCGGATAGATTATAAATTGGACACAGCGTTCGTTTATAAATTCTAATGACCCGGAAGATATTTTATACCAATTCCACTACCGCATTAACATTAAGTATAACCATACATGTTGTAATGACGGCTATCATCTTATTCATCATTTCTGGCCTGGTATGCTATACAGATATGCCACGTGAATTTTGAAAAGAAAGGATGAATTTGCTCGTTACGTCGTATTGCCTGGAGGAAGAATACACCATATAAAGTATTATTTGTTAGTACTGCTGATAAAGCGTATCTTTAGCTTACTACAGATATAGCAAAGCATTTTCTGGGTCAATTTATTCCAACCTCTTCTCCGCCCCAAAAAATATTTTCCTTTTCTATAGTATTATATAAGAAGGGCGTTCTGCTTACGAAAAGCACTTTTAATATTAATAAAGTATTTTTTTAATTTTTAATTTACCTCATATGCTGAAGATCCTGGGCGCTGATAAGGAAATCATATCGGCCAATATCCGGTTTACCGGGGACGCCATTGCGTTGTTAAATAATTATGCGAGAAACGGAAATACTATGCATTTAGACGATTGGGACTGGTATAAAGAGCTAAGAAGCGGAGCGCTCTGTTACATCGTTACTGACATTAAAAAAGCAATCATACCGGTTTAAAGCGGCGTACTGATTTATTATTTGCAGGTATTCTATGAACTCAGGCGGATTCTTTCCAGAAAATGTAAAGACAAGAAAAAAAATCTGTTCTTTGTAAATAAAGCCTTACCTTTATACAGACAGGCATAAATACTCCGTCATTTCAAGGCAGGACCAGTTACAATATCTACTACATAATATTAGCATTTATTTTTTCTCTTTCTTCTTTTTTGCTGCTTGCATTTAGCCTCTATTTTTAATAAAAAAATTATTACAATGAACATGTATGTTTCAAATTTGGGGTTTCATGCCTCTGATGATGATTTGCGCGAACTTTTTAGCTCCTTCGGGCAGGTATCCTCTGCAAAAGTAATTATGGACAGAACTACTGGCAAGAGCCGCGGGTTCGGTTTCGTAGAAATGGGTTCGGTTTCGGATGCTAATCTTGCAATGGAGACGCTGGATGGCAAGGATGTCGATGGCAGAAGAATTGCTGTTTCTGCAGCAAAAGAAAGGGAAGACCGTTCTGATAAAAGAAGATGGTAAATAAAACAGCAGATAGTGGAAGGGGCCGTGAGGCCCCTTTTTCATTTATTGTACATTATAGCAGCAATAACAATAACAGCCGTACATGCGGATTGCTTAGTATTTTTATCTTACCAGCTTTACTTCAATTGCTTCAAGTCCTTTAGCGCGCTAGGCATCGCGCCTAATTTGCGTAACATCATGCCATGGCTCTTTACGGCGGAAAAAAATGTGGAGTAGCTGTAATAGGGTATACCAAACTCCTCGGTGGTTTTCTTTACAATCGGCGCTATACGCTTATAATGCACATGGGAAATATGCGGGAACAGATGATGCTCAATCTGGAAATTAAGACCGCCGATCAGCCACGAGAATAATTTGCTTCGGGGAGCAAAATTGCAGGTTGTAGCCAATTGATGTACCAGCCGCTCATGTTCCAGCTGGCCGGCACTATCCGGCAAAGGGTAAGAAGTATCCGGCATTACATGGGCCGCCTGGAATACAATGGATATACAAAAGCCCGTTACAAAATGCATCATTAAAAAAGCCAGGATCACCAGCCACGGAGCAAAGGAAGTCAACAACAGCGGTAATACCAGTACATAGGAATAATACACCAGCTTCCAGAAAATAATTCGTAAGAGGAGGCGGCGGTACCCGGCTTTTTCTTTGATCAAACCCATCTTCCTGTAACGGTTAAGCCTGATAAAATCTTTGGAAGTGATCCAGGATATGGTAGACAAGCCATAGAATAACCAGACATAATAGTGTTGGAAAGAATGCAGGCGGTTCTTTTTGGCATGAGGTGAAAAGCGCAGAAAAAAGGGAGCATTAATATCATCGTCGTGCTCATCAATATTAGTAAAGCTGTGGTGTAATACATTGTGCTGTAATTTCCATACTTCATCGCTGGCTCCAATGAGGTTCATGGTGTACCCCATCCATTTATTCAGATTCTTGCTTTTGGAGTACGAACCATGCAATGCATCGTGCATGATACCCATCCCTATACCTGCCATTCCAAACCCGCTAAGTATAAATAAGGCGAACAAATGCCAGGTGTGGGTAACACCGCCAAAGCAAATAATACCCAGGGGAACAAAGTAAAGCAACAACATAAAAGCGGTCTTTAATATCATAGCCCGGTTACCGAACCTGCTTTTACCGTTAACCTTAAGATAGGCTGCAACACGGTTCTTTAATATAGTAGAAAAATCAGCCGCTTCTGATTTTTTGAATGATAGCTTTTTTATAAAAGAAGATTTAATAAATAATATAAGTCCTTCCAGGGTATATAATTACCCATGTTTTCTAATCAAGTAGTAACTTATTACAAGAAAGGAAGTATCGGGAGAAGACCTGCTTTAAAGCAGGATAAATACTAATTGCAATTTGCAACAAACTTTGAAAGAGTTCCTCTTAACATCAATTAACAGGTTGTAAAGATAAACAAATAAAGTAACAAGGCAGGAAAAGATTTAATTATCGCGATATCTGGCAAATAGAACCCATCGGGTTTAAAATAAGTATCTTTGAGACATGTTACCATTCAAGATCGGCGATAAAGTGAAGTTACTGCCACCGTTTTCATCAATCAATACCTACACCATTCTTTCGATAGTGGGTTCGTATGCTACACTGTTTCGCAAAGGTGAACATAAAAACCTGGTAATCTACATCAAGTGCATTAAAAAACTGGAGTAGTAAGCGGCTACCCGAACTACTCAACAAGAAGTATAAAAGAAAAGGAAAACCAAATATATTTTGAGCGATTGGAAAAGGCATACCGTATGAATCAGGAGGCGGAGAAACTATGATCCGGTGCGCAACAACTGTAAAAATCGGTACGTCACACATAACTGTTCAGGGAAATATTGTCAGGGTGCAATCGTCAAAAAGATGTAAACTGCGAATATCATCAAAAGTACTATACCCTGCAATATATTGGTGCGCCCAGTTGCAAGCGAAAGCATAATTGTAAATTGTGCCAGTACTAACAGTACCATTGCCTTCATATCAATACCCAATGTGATTTTCATGCCGGTTGTTATGGATACTACAGCTACAGCAGGAATGGTAAGCCCTATACTGGCAAGAGCAGATCCAAAGGCCAGATTAAGACTGGTTTGCAGGCGGTTTTTTCGGGCAGCGCGGAAAGCTGCAAGTCCTTCGGGAAGTAGTACCACTGCTGCTATAATAATACCCACTAAGGATTTGGGAGCTCCCGCTTTGGTAACGCTGCGTTCTACATCAGGGGCTAAAACTTTAGCAAGTAGTACCACTATTCCAAGACAAAGGATCAACAGGAATACACTGCCCCATGTTTCTTTGTTTGTTGGAGGTTCAGCATAGGCCTCTTCGTTTCCTTCCGCATGGGGAGGCAGGAAGTAAGCCCGGTGCCTGATAGCCTGAACCAATGTAAAAGCAATGTAGAGGATGAGGCATCCTGTAGCAACAAACCCCAGTTGTAGAGGTGTATATTCGGAGCCTGATCTAGTTGTAGTAAAATTGGGCAGTATAAGCGTAAAAACCAATATGGCAGTTAAAGTAACCAGTGCAGCGCTAACTCCCTGGAGGCTGAAAACCTGCTCTCTGTATCGAACACCCCCTACCAGAAGACAAATACCCACAATCCCCGTAAGTATGATCATGACTGCTGCCAGAACGGTGTCCCGGGCAAGGGCTGCCGTGCCATGTCCGTTATCTGTCAACATCAAAGAAACTATTAGCGCTACTTCGATTACAGTAATGGCCAATGCAAGTACCAGGGTTCCAAAAGGTTCTCCCACACGGTGAGCTACTACTTCTGCATGATGTACGGCCGCAAGAACGCTGCCGACTAACAAGAGTGCAATCAATAAGTGAAAAATTCCATTGTTCACCCCCATCGAAACACCCCAATATGCAAGCCAGGCTAAAACCGGTATTACTATGGTCCATAAAGTCAGGTATATACGTTGTTTCATAAACCTAAAAAAAGAAAAGGGATGCCAAAGAATTGCGGCAATTTAAAAATAAGAGCAGATTCTTTGAAAGGTTAATGCGCTGCCTGATTTGTCACCTGCCATGAGTTTTAGAATATTTTTTTACTAACTCCTTCAAAGAATCACAATATTCTGCCAGGTCTTTACAATCTATTCCCTCTGCGCTCATTCCCGAAACTTTTACAGACATCTCTTTTATGTATTTAGATAATTCAGGGAATTCGCGATGTACCTGCATCATTCTGTTTATAATATCCCGGTTTAGTTCGTTTACTGTTTTCATGATGCATTGTAAATATCGTTTAAATTTGTCCTTTTCGGCCTGCTTTGCCGATCTTCGCATAAATACTACCGGATAATAGTATCGGGATTATTGGCGTGCATTACTGTAGTCCGGTTATACACTACGGAACCTGTGTTAGAAGCTCCTATTTCCTGCATTTGCTATTCTATGATCCGGAGCTCCTTTTACGCGTGGCTATACTATAAACCCATAATAAAATAAGCGAACCCACAACTGCCAGAATAAAACTCCGGATGCTAAAATTACTGGGCTCACCCCAGCCTATTATGTTGCCAATCCAGCCTCCCAGGAAGGCTCCGGCAATACCTATGATTATTGTAATGATCCAGCCACCGGGATCTTTACCCGGATGCAACGCTTTAGCTATAATGCCGGCGATTAATCCAAAAATGACCCAAGATAAAATTTCCATGGTTTTAATATTTAATTGGTGAAAAAATACTGATCACCTGACAAAAGAAAATATTCATGGATAAGAGGCGATCAGGTATATATATTTATTGCAGCAGTTAATCTCATTATTCTGTCTGATTTATGCTTTCCACTTTATGTTTACGAAGCCATTCATCAAATTTATCTGCATATGTGGCTGCATTATAATGAATAATACTTGCATCTAATAGCATAATGGTAAAAAGGTTTCCGGAACGGATAAACTTTTTTAAACTTTTAACGGAATGCGTAAAATCATTAAACATCACAGCCGTATTATCCTTATCTGAACTTAAAAGTTGATCAGGCATAAAAAATATTACTATTGCTTACTGACCTTTCAATACTCAAAGAACACAACATGTTTATACCCTAATTTTATATACATATATGTGGAGCAATGAAATAAAGTTATCTGCTGTTGAAAGCAGCCTGAATAAGCATCTATTCATTGTAACCGCTCTTTATGATTGTTGAGATCATTTTAAACCGCTCATTTGCTTTTATTGTGTTTCGGGAATGCGCGGGAATGATTATAGATTGACCAGTTTGCAACAAATTTGAAATTCCATCAATAAGTACTTCCGCCTTCCCCTCTATTATCTGTATAAAAGTGTCAAACGGAGATGTCTTTTCCGATAATGCCTCCCCTGAATCAAAAGAAACCGCACTTACATTTCCGGTTGTTTTTCGGATAATTGTTTTGATAACTACTGAATTAGAGATGTACTCAAGTATCTCAACAATAATGAAGACTTTAGATTTTTCTATTTCGGAATTTTCCAATATTATTAGGATTAAATTAAACTGAAATAAAAAGAAAAGACAGGCTTTCATCTCTGCCTTTTCTTTTGCACGTGTCTCAACGCGCTACAATAATTGTTGATTTATTGTTCATGGATTCCATAGGATGGTTTGCTATTTAGTCAGGTTGCCCTTTGCAATAATACCCATTACTTCCTCAGGTTTTTTATCAAGTCTTGCTGAGACCCTTTTAACCAGTTCTGTTTCCTGCCCCGTTGTATACTTAAGATCTTCTGTTGTCAGCTGAGGAAATTTATTTTTGAGATTTTTAGATTGTACAGACCAATCACCGGTAATTTTAAAGCTTTTGCCCGCTTTGTCGTTTGTTGTATTCATTTTAAAAAATTTTCTTTGTGAAAGAATTTTCACAGACCAAAGGTGCAGCTATTTATGTGGTTAGCTATTACACGCTTGTTCTAAATAGTTACATCATTCACATATAGTTTACCAATTCGGAGTATATATTAAAATCATCATAACTTTTTATTCATTCAGGTTCTTTCAATGGATTTGAAAAACAACGATCATTCAAATTTCCCCCTTATTCAAGATGACTACGTAAGATGATCACATAGTAATCATTCATTAGTGTGATTTTGATTTATGATATCCATAATTCAATTAGGAGTTGCAGGGATAAGTGTAAAAGGGATTTTCAAATAACAAAACAAACCGGGTTCCTTTTTGAAGTTCTGATTCTACGGTTACTTTTATGTGATTGGAAATAAGAATATCATGTGTTAACGCTAACCCTAACCCAAGGCCTCCTGGTCTTTTTGTAAAAAGCGGGCTAAAAATATTTTCCAGGTTATCTTTCGAAATACCACAGCCATTGTCTTCGATTTGTAATATATATCCCCTATCAACCGCTTTTGTAAGAAAAGTTAGTTCTCCCTGGCCGGTAGCCATCGCATTAATTGCATTGATGACAATATTGGTAATAGCTATACGCATTTGAGATATGTTAAATACAACGGCACAATTCTGTTTAGCATAGTTTTTATTTACCTTAACCTGCTTGAGTAAAAGACTGTCGGCCGTAATTGCCAGTACCTCATCTAATAATTGATGCACAGTATTGTCCTCTTCTGTTACTTCATTCGCCGTTCCTGAATTCAGTATTTTTTTTAACAGGTCGTCAATTCTTTCTGAACCCCTGGTTATGATATCCAGGAAAGTAGTTAGCCGATTATCAGAAATGCCGGTCTTTAAAATATGGGTAGACAGAGTGATGTCTGTCAATGGGCTACGAATTTCATGTACCAGTGCAGAAACAACCTTTATGGGAATGCTTTGTTCACTCACAACCACAGGTACAGCATTCTCTAATGAGATAAAAGCTGTTGCCATTTTTGAATAATTTTATTTTCGGTGATTAGATAAAAGCGGTATCATCGTGTGAAACATATATTCTTATTATAATTAAGAACTGTATGTAACAGTTTGATCTTATTGACAATTTCATTTTTCAGTTTATGGTGAAACTTCGTTGTTTTTAATTCAATAAGCGCCTTTTCGTAGTCTTGTATTGCTTCGTGAAACAACCCCGCGTTTTCATTTTTTCTTGCTTCCTGCAGGATTGGAATATTATTCTTTCTAAACAGAAAAGATCGAAGTATAATAAAGCTAAAAAATGCTATCATAATGAAGATTAAATAATAGAAATACTTAAATTACATGTAAATATCACGCTATTAAATGTCTTAACTATTACACTTTTTTAACAAAAGGTTATAATATTCACATATAGCTGATTTAAGACCGGTTGCTGCCTATACATCGTCCAGCATGGAGCGCCTTTTGTTCTTAAGCTGCTTAAAGTGGGAAGGAGTAAGACCAGTCACTTTTTTAAACTGGTTAGATAAATGCGCCACACTGCTATAATGCATCAGATAGGCTATTTCGGTAAGATTTAATTCGTTATATACCAGCAGTTCTTTTACACGTTCGATTTTATGCGCAATAAAAAATTTTTCGATCGTTGTTCCCTGCACTTCAGAGAAAAGATTTGCCAGGTAAGTGTAATTGTAATGTAGCTTTTCACTTAAATAATCGGAGAGATTAACGACAAGAGGCTCTTCAGAATAATGAATGAGTTCAATAATCGTATTTTTAATTTTTTGAATCAGCACGCTTTTTTTATCATCCATTAGCTCTAAACCTGATCTTACTAATGCTGCTCTCAAAAAATTGCGTTGCTCATCGGTAATGTCCCCGGCAATTTCCACTTCTCCCAATTCCACGAGGGAATGATCCAATCCCAACTTAGCAAGCTCATTTTTCACAACCATCTTGCAACGAATACAAACCATATTTTTAATATACAATTTCAGAAGAACTATGTTTAAATTTGACGCGCACTACTGTAAATGTAATCTTTATTTTCTGCTTACCGGTTTAAACTCCAATTCTCATTTTATACAATATAGATTGTCAGGTTTTGACACCCAGGACAAAAAATTTACAAAGAGGATAATCTTATTTAATCATATTGATGGAATTTATATCTGTATTTAAGCTCATAATCATCTTTATAAATGAAAGGTTTTTTCCAGGTTCCGCCCCCATTTTAACTTATAGTGAAGAAAGATTAATATGAGAAAAATGAGGAATGCACAGGAAACAGTGATCAGGCTCCAGCTTAAATACACTGTTTTAAATCGGTAAAAAGAAATAATAGTTTCTATTCCCAGGCATAAAAAGCCACTGCCCAGGAAAACAAAAGCAATAATATTGATGCCTCTATTTTCTACATGAATGATGATTGCATATAAAACCGCTGTAATAAGATTACCTGTAAACAAGATGGGGATAGCTACTTCTATCGGCCAGCTTATTCCTTTTATAGAACTGTCCACTAATACCAGGAGTATTGCAGAAACTATAAAGCTGCCGGTGAGCTTTATTATAAAACCCTGCTTCCAGAAAGCAAAAAGCGTTATATAAATAAAGGCAGACAGGCAAATGACCATGGGGTATTGGGACCAGCTGAAGGTGTGGCTAACAACCAGGTTTATGACCAGTGGAACAAGGATCATCGCAAGAAAAATGAGGAAAAGAACATTCCAGACAAGATTTTTTTGTTTTGGGGACATTTTTCTGATTAAAAAACCAGGTTCATGAATCTCTTCTGCATCCACCGTTCCCTCCGCCGAACCTGCTATTGAAACCTCCTGTCCGCAGAGCGGGCATTTATTCATGTATGATTCCAGCTCTACACCGCAATTATTACAAAATTTCATGTGTATCTTTTTAATGGTTTCTATGGTCACATGGAACTTCACATAGAGAAAATATTCATTACACGGCGTATAAAAATGAATATTTTCTTATGCTACATTTCATGTTTGCTGATTTTCACAGGTATATTCTGATGGGTTAAAAATGTAAGAAAGTGCTTTTCCAATGTTCTGGACGTACTAATGTTGCCAAAGCTCAGTATTAGCTTGTCACCAAAACCTGCCACAGCACAATTTACCTTCAATATTTTATTGGGCGGAGGCGCTATAAAAACCATTTGATCAATCAGTTCATTTGCCTGACACCCCAGGTCGATCCTGCCCATATTGGTAACAACTCCACTGTACTGCTTTGTGCCAACGGTATATAAACGGGATAAAAAAAGTGACTTGATAAAAAGCGGCAGGCTTCTTATAAACGTGTTCCTTTCCCCGCTTACATTACGCGAGATCATTTTATTGATCAGTTTTTTATCTGTTTCGAGTTGCATTTGGTGATAAACAATCTTTATGATTTCATCAAATGAATAAGTTCCCAGGCGCATATCTATCCCCGGAAGTACATAGAGAGAGAAGTTTCTCATTGTTTTTGAAGAATACAGTTTACGCAAATTAACGGGTACTTCAACGCGTATGATCTTGCGTGCTATCTTCTTCATCAACACAGACTGTTCGAGATACACCTTTTGCAAAGCGTACAGATATACTGATGTAACGTATTCGGTAAGGCTTACATGATGCTCCCTCGCTTTGTCCAGGATGGATGCGGAGGGCAATGTTGCAATCAGCACATCAAACCTGGGTACACTTTTTAGCGAAAAGGGTATATGAAAAGCATTGCTTATGTTAATATGCGGAACCTTTATCTTTTTAAAACACCTGTTATAACTATCCTCGTATTCTTCTTTAGCCATTTGTTCCGGTAAACTACTGCAGGTATCCGGCGTAAGCAGGGTGCCGCATTTTTTAAAATAAGTAGCAAGCAGTTTTTTTAAAAATTCAAGCGCGCCCATGCCATCTGTTAGTATATGAGAGAACTCTACGCTGACCCGGTTTTTTTTAACAAGTACCCTAAACATCAATTCTTTAGGGCGAAAGGATCTGCAGGGCGTACCGGTGTCATGTTCTACTGGTATGGATTGATCGCTGTGTTCCAGGTAGTACCAAAAAAAGCCGGCTTTTAATCTTACTTTGTAATAGGGAAACCGGGTTTCTATTGCCTGAATCGCTTCCATAAAAAGTTGGATCCTAACCGGGCGTTTTAATACGGCTGCTACTCTGAACACCGAGGTGAGTTCATGATCCTTAATGGCGGGATATATCTTAGCAGCATTATCCAGGCGTAACCAGAAATCATCAGTATGCTTTCTATGCTGAGTTATATGAGTCATGTGCCGGCACCGTTTTGTAAACCTACGCGTATATCTATTTACAACAATCATTTCAAACTTTTGTTAAGTATGGATGGTCTCGGAAAAATTCTTCCTGACTTAAAAAACAGATTTTGGCAAGTGTACAAAGCAGGCTGTTTACCGCGTTGTTGCGTGTAGTAAATAAAAAAGATTTTCTAAAAAGACAACTACAGTCAGGAAAAACCAGCTTTTTAGATTGTTCGGAACCATCCGCTTTTGCTAAAAAACGGTTACATATTGAAAAATTGGAGGCTTCCGGGCATAATGTATTTATGCTAAGCCATCCTGCAGCAAAAAACGGCATACATATTATATACCTGCACGGAGGGGCGTATGTTCAGGGATTTACCAAACTGCACTGGTCTTTTATTACGCAAATGATTGAATCAACACACTGTACCGTCATTGCACCCGATTATCCATTGGCGCCAAAATATACCTATAAGGCTACATCTGAGTTAGTTATATCAGTATATAAACAGGTTATTGCAAACACTGACCCTGCGAATGTTATTTTAATGGGAGATTCGTCTGGCGGAGGTCTGGCATTAGCTGTAGCACAACAACTAAAGAAGGATAATATCAGTCAGCCAGCGCAAATTATATTGCTTTCCCCCTGGCTTGATATTACACTCTCAAATAAAGAAATAGAGGAGTTGGACAGCAGAGACCCTTTTCTTGGTATAAAAGGGCTGCTTATGGCAGGGCGCGCATACGCCGGAGATACGGATCCGCATCATTTCCTGCTTAGCCCCATATACGGATCTTTGGAAGGATTGGGCATTATCTCTGTATTTGCGGGAACAAATGAAATGCTGGTAGCAGATACCAGAAAATTGAAGCTGATTGCAGATGCCAGAGGTATTCCGTTCCGTTATTTTGAGTATCCGGAGATGATACATGCCTGGATGTTATTTGACTTCCCCGAATCACGCACCGCCAGGAAGCAGATTTTTGAATTAATCAAAGATCCTGTTTTCAGAAGCGGGTTATGAGATGAGGCTTTGGCCCTGACAATTCTGCTTAAATATGACCCTGAATTATTAGGATGAGCTGAACCTGACAGAAATTTCTTACAGACTTCATTACAGCAGTGCAGCGCAGTTACCCAACCAGCTTAAGAAAGTAACAGGATGCTCTCCTTCTTTTTTTACAGGCAGCTGAAGCTAAAGCGCAAGCAAAACCTGGAAAACCTGTGATATTTGTAAGTTTATTGAACTTGTTTGTAACATTAATACCTTAAAGATGGATGATCTTTGTTCTGTAACAAATTCGTTACAATTTAAGTAAATATTATGAACACAGGTAACATCAGGAAAAATGAAAATTTCAAAATAGTAGGAGATTGGAGCAGCCAGTCAAAGACCCTTAAAGAAAAATATCCGCTTTTGGTGGATGCCGATCTGAAATTTGAAAAAGGCAAAGAGAATGACTTACTCGCCCGGGTAGGAACCCGGCTTAATAAAAAAAGGGAAGAAGTGATCAATATCCTTAAAAAGGTGCAACCCATAACCGCGGCCTGGGCCATTCGCTTACTTAACATACCGTAAGAATCCTATTTTATGAGAACCTCAGGGACAAGAATTAAAAAGCTTGTCCTTTTTAGCGACCCCTTTATACGAATCATTTCCTGGCAGCAGACGCCTTCTGATCTGCACGTTTATTTCCCTTCAGTTTCCACTTAATTATCAATATAGTCCGTTTACCTTATAAATTATTTTGTATGATCAGCAAAAAGATAACAGCAGCACAGGTACCGTTATTGCGGAAAGGAGATATTATAAAAAGATTTCCTTCCAGCGGAGCTCCTGAAGAGCAATTTGATGAAGAACGTAAAGAGGATACGGACATATTTGAGATCTGTTCTATAAATCTCCAAAATGATATGATAGAACTCATAACACCAGGCTACGCGCGTAGTATGTTTTCTTCTCCCGGCGACATCAGCCATTTGTTTATAAAATCCCATAATCTTACGGAACAGGGAACCTGGTGGATATAGAATGTTATTCCTTCGGCTTTATTTTGTTTTTGAACCCAGCATTAATTCTCTTACCGCTAAGAAAAGAAAAAACCGTGCTTGCTTGAAAAGCCTTATCTTTACAAGGATAGGCATAAATACTCCATCACTTCAAGTCAGGATCAGTTACATATCTACTACGCACCAATAGCATTTATTTTTCTCCTTCTTCTTTTTTTGCTGCCGCATTTAGCCTCTATTTTTTAACAGAAAAATTTATTACAATGAACATGTATGTTTCAAACCTGGGGTTTTATGCCTCTGATGATGATTTGCGCGAACTTTTTAGCTCCTTCGGACAGGTGTCTTCTGCTAAAGTAATTATGGATAGAACCACCGGTAAGAGCCGGGGTTTCGGGTTCGTAGAAATGGGCTCGGTTTCAGATGCCACATTTGCAATGAAAGAGCTGGATGGCAAGGATGTCGATGGCAGGAGAATTGCCGTTACCGCAGCAAAAGAAAGGGAAGACCGGTCTGAAAAAAGAAGATGGTAAATTATAGTAAGAAGGGGCCGGATGGCCCTTTCTTACTATAATTATATAACGATCTATTAAAAGTCAGGTTGCTTCATTTTAATTCTCATTTAAAAATAAATACCATGCATTTTCAAAAACAAGACCTTGTCGGTACTCATTATACCTGGAACAAAACACAACCTTCTTTTAGTGGTCAGCCCAGCCGCAGAAGTTTTGATAAGAATAACGGAGACCAGGTGCTTTTCCTGATCAATTACTATGCATCGCTGGCCGGCCTTTCCAGCCTTTCTGAAGGCAGAATGATTGAACAAACAATCACACGTGATCTGCCAGACAATGCCAAAAGTGAAGTATCTGCTTTTCACTGGATCAGGCGAAGCGCTTTCACCGCCCTGTAGAATTCCAGCGTCCAAAATAGCTGCAGCGATTTTTATCAGCCTTCTCTTTCATCCATACGGAACGTTCTGTTTTAAAAAATTCTCCCACCTCTCGGCTCACCAAAGATCGTTTTTCCTTCAAATCAACAGAAGTATTCGCCGCAGAAGTGTATACCGTTCAGATATTATTTTTCATTTTCAAGAGAAAGAAGGGGTAATATTTTCCTCACCAGGAGTCAGCAGGCAGCACTGCGTCAGGAAAGAACAGCATTATAGAAATTAAACTATGCATGAAAAGGCACTGCTTTTGAATGCCATCTAAATAGCTGTTAGAGCAGGTTTAAATACTAAAGAGTTGTTACTAATATGCATAGAATACAACATCCGTTATAAACTAACTCCCTGCGGGCACTGTATTATAGGGCAACAGAGGCTTTTTTGTCCAAAACCTTTTTTATGGATTGAAAATTGTGGTTTTTTAAAGATTGTTGGAACCCCTGGCTCTAAAAGGTTCCCAGCGCGTTACTTACATACTTTATAAAATGAATAACCAGAGTTTGGGATTATTAGCAGAAGAGAAACAGGCATTGCTGGCAGCGATTGTATCCTCTTCTCAGGATGCAATAATAAGTAAAACCCTGAAGGGTATTATAACAAGTTGGAACCCCGCTGCTGAACGGCTCTTTGGATATTCAGAAAAAGAAGTACTGGGTAAGCATATATCATTGATCATACCAGAAGACCGGATACACGAAGAGGATTTTATCATACAACAAATTTCCAAAGGCTTGCGTTTGGAACATTTTGAAACAATGCGTGTTACCAGCGATGGCAGACAAATCCCCATTTCTCTTACTTTGTCACCGATATTTAATGAGCACCATGAAATTATTGGAGCATCTAAAATTGTGCGGGATATTTCTGAAAACATTAGGACCAAGCAGGAAAAAGAACAGCTTTATGAGGAGATTAAAATGTTGAACAAAAAAAAAGACGAATTTATTGCACTGGCAACTCATGAACTAAAAACGCCTATCACTTCTTTGCGAGGATTTTTAGAAGTGTTACAGAAGAATGTTTTCCCGGAGGGTATTAATTTCAGTTTGCTTGAAAGATGCAGTCGGCAAGTGAATAAATTAATAATGTTACTGAACGATCTTTTGGATGTTTCCCGCGTTCAACTTGGAAAACTTCAGCTTCGTTATGAATACTTTAATACTGTTGATATGGTAACGGATGTACTCTCCAGCTTTATCCACTTTGAAAAACACACCCTTAGCGTTAAAAACAGGGAGCCCATAATCGTTTATGCCGATAGAATTCGGCTGGAGCAGGTACTTACAAACCTGGTTAATAATGCTATTAAGTATTCTCCATCAGGAGGAGAAGTTGAAATAAAAATATGGAAATCGCGTGACAACATTCATCTGTCAGTCAGGGACGAAGGCATTGGCATTGATAATGAACATTTGGCTGAAATTTTTAGTCAGTTCTACCGGGCCGTTGACGCCCGGTCAAATATTTCCGGGTTAGGAATTGGTTTATATATAAGCAAAGAAATCATTGTTCGACATGGAGGAACAATAGAAGCAAAAAGTCAGAAAGGCGGCGGGTCTGTTTTTACCGTTTCACTTCCGCGAAAGAAGAATTAGAAACAGTTTATTAAGTAATTTATTTTATTAGGTGTGAAAAAAGATGTTTTAATAATAGAAGATGATGATGATATACGCTATTTGATAGAATATATTCTTAAGGGCGCGCTTTATGAGGTTAGAACAGGTAGTTCAGCTAAAGATCTGAATGATGCCCTTGCAGTAAAGCTTCCTGATATAATCATACTGGATATTATGCTTCCCGATGGTAATGGTATTGATTTGTGCAAAAAGATAAAAGGAAACGGCTTAACAAACCATATACCAGTGATCATTATGTCGGCATATCAGTTTAGCAATGTAGAAGACGCCTGCGCTGAAGCTTTTATTAATAAACCGTTCGGCATTCATGAAGTTATCACAGCAGTGGAACAGGTTTCTTAAAAATAATGAACTGCTTAATGTCTGATTTTAACAATCTCCTGTAGCCAAACGGTTAGATTTGATACGTAATCGTCGTTAATGCTTCAAATAAACGGAAGAACTATCCCCTTCAGTTCATGTTCCTGTATTCATTAGGAGTTACGCCGGTTTTTTGCTTAAATAAGCGAGTAAAATGTTGGGGATATTTAAACCCCAGCTCATAAGCAATTTCATTTACGGTTTTGCCAGCATCATATATCTTATTCTTTGCTGTGTCAATTATTTTATTCTGGATATATTCCTGAGCCGATTTACCGGTTTCTTTTTTTATCAGGTCTCCAAAGTAATTAGCAGATAAATGCAGCTCGCCGGCACAATAAGCAACCGAAGGCAAACCGATCAGCTGCGGTTTTTCAGAGACAAAGTAATTGTTTAACAATTCTTCAAATTTTTCCAGTATCCCCCGGTTAACATTTTCTCGGGTAATGAATTGCCGGTCGTAAAACCGGGTACAATAATTTAAAAACAGTTCAATATTGGATGCGATCAGCGTTTTGCTGTGCTTATCGATGGACTGGCTTAATTCATAAGTAATTTTATCAAAACATTCCAGTATGATCTTTTTTTCCCGTTCTGACAGGTGAAGTGCTTCATTTGTTTGGTAAGAAAAAAAGCTGAACGCATTCATTCGTTTCCCAAGCGGCGTATTGAGTAACAGGTCCGAATGGAAGGTCAGCGCCGTTCCCGTTGGCTGATAGACTTCCGGATTGGTTACATCTATTACCTGGCCAGGAGAAAAAAAAACCAAAGTCCCTTCCTGGTAGTCATAATAGTTATTGCCATACCGGATATCCCCGCATTTTATATTCTTCAGCACAATACAAAAGATATTGAAGGTCATCCGGTGACCGGATCTGGGGTCAGCCTTAGAAAGATCCACAATATTTACCAACGGATGTAAGGTGGGGTTATTGTTGAAGACATTATAGTCGTTAACGGTATTAAAGATGATCGCTCTTTCCATATCCTTGTTTTCTAATGTAAAAGTACAAACTCCCTGATAACAGGAGCGAATCCCGGCATCCAATCAGTAATAATGGTAGTAAAACCAGTAATCTGTATACCAATAGCTTCATTTCCAGGTCGGAAATTTGCAGGATTAAATTAAAAAACACAAGAAATGGAAAAAAGGTTTTTGGGAAATAGCGGACTGGAAGTATCCGCATTAGGCTTAGGTTGTATGGGACTTACTTTTGGGTATGGACCTGCAACACCAGAAGCTGATGCTATCTCTTTAATCAGGAAAGCCTACGATCTGGGCGTTACATTTTTTGATACCGCTGAAGCCTATAGTCAGGGAGAAAATGAAGTTCTTTTAGGGAAAGCGGTACAATCTTTCAGAGACCAGGTTGTGATTGCCTCAAAATTTGGTTTCAAAGACGGGGATTCATCCAAGGGACTGGACAGCCGTCCGGAACGTATACGTCAGGTGGCGGAAAATTCATTGAGGTATTTGAATACGGATTATATCGATCTTTTTTACCAACACAGAGTAGACCCGGATGTGCCCATCGAAGAAGTTGCCGGAACCATCGGAAACTTGATCAAAGAAGGTAAGATCCGGTATTGGGGGTTATCAGAAGCCGGAGTGGAAACCATCCGCAAAGCGCACGCTGTGCAACCGGTTGCCGCCTTACAAAGCGAATATTCATTATTCTACCGCGAACCCGAAAAAGAGATCATCCCCACGCTCGAAGAGCTGGGTATTGGTTTTGTACCGTTCAGTCCATTGGGCAAAGGGTTTTTAACTGGGGCTATTGATGAAAACACAAAATTCGATCCATCTGATTTCAGGAACATCGTTCCCCGTTTTTCTGAAGAAAACCGGAAAGCCAACCAGGCCCTGGTAGATCTGTTGAAAGCCATTGCTGCTGAAAAGCAGTCCACACCTGCGCAAATAGCATTAGCATGGTTACTGGCTCAAAAAACCTGGATTGTCCCCATTCCGGGCACAACAAAAATGCACCGGTTGCAGGAAAATGTAGGTGGTGCTGATATTCACTTGAGCGATAGCGAATTGGCGGCTATCGGCGATGCGCTGAAGGATATCGAAATTGTAGGGGCAAGGTATCCCGAACATTTACAAAAAAGAGTAGGAAAATAAAATTGTATAGTAGCCATTAATAAAATGAAAAGGAAAACAGCGGATTATAAACAAATGAGCAAACAGCGATCTGGTATTTATTTACTGGTAATTCTTGCATTTGGCATTACATCTTGTGTGTCAACGAAACCACATTCAAGTGGCAATTTGATCATTAAGGAACAAGGGGCATTTTCGGCAGGCGGTACGGTGGTTAAAAGCGAAGGCGTATTCGATGCCTTAAAGCCGTGGAATGTGCAGCAGGGCGGGCAAACCCGGCACGGGGATCACGCTGATGTTTTTTACCAGGTTCCTGAAAATGCGAAACGCTATTCAATGGTATTCTTACACGGCTATGGACAATCCCGCCGCAGTTGGCAAACCACTGCCGATGGCAGAGAGGGATTTGCTGATATTTTCTTACGAAAAGGGTATGGAGTTTATCTTGTTGACCAGCCTGGCCGTGGCGATGCAGGCCAAACCACAAAACCGGGACAAATTTCAGCAACACCTGATGACCAAACCTGGTTTACTCAATTTCGTATCGGGTTATATCCCAATTTTAACGAAGGTGTACAATTCCCGAAAGACGAAAAATCACTTGATCAGTTTTACCGGATGATGACGCCTAACACCGGCAACGTGGATGAAGGCACTATTGTGAATGCGCTATCGGCGGTTTTTGATAGAACTGGCGATGGTATTCTTTTTACCCATTCCGCGGGCGGTTCTCCTGGTTGGAAAACGGCCATTCAAAACAACAGGGTAAAAGCCATCGTAGCTATTGAGCCGGGTGGATTTACTTTTCCTGAAGGTGAAGCACCCGAAGGAAATCGTGGCGGTAAGGGCGTGCCGCTTGGCGAGTTTTTGAAATTAACCAAAATTCCTATCGTTGTTTATTATGGAGACTATATACCCAAAGAAGAAACCAATGCTGCGTCGCTTAACTTTTGGCATAATGTGCTGGCCACTGCTCGACAATGGGCAAAAGTTGTAAACGCGCATGGCGGTAATGTTACTATTGTTCATTTACCAGAATTAGGTATTAAAGGGAACACCCATTTCATAATGTCAGATTTGAATAATAAGGAGATAGCAGATTTATTAACGAGTTGGTTGAAAGAAAAAGGAATATATTAAACGAACTCAATTTAAAGACCTGTATTCATTGGGTGTATATCTCATTAATGTTTTTTTTGTTATTCAATATCTTTTGTTTTGCCAAATCCGTTACTTTCAACTGGATATATTCTAATGCTGTTTTGCCTGTTTCCTTTTAAGATCACCGAAATAATTGGTAGAAAGATTTAATTGACCGGCGCACCAGGGAACAGACGGCAATCCTATTGTTTGCGGTTTATCAGAATGGAAATATTCGGTCAACAATTTTTCAAATAGCGCTAAAATATCATTATTCACATCGTTGCGTGTAATGAACTGGCGCTCATAAAAACGGTATACAGTAATTTAAAAACAGCTCAACATTATCAACAATCAGCATTTTGCTATGTTTGTCCACCCCACGTTCCAGTTCATAGCTGATTTTATCGAAACAATCCAAAACAATTTTCCGCTCTCTTTCAGACAAGTGCAACGCCTCATTTGACTGATAAGAAAAAAAAGTATAATCATCAATATGCCTGCCCAAAGATGTACCACGTATCAAATCGGTATGAAACAGCAAAGCGTAGCCCTGCGTTATAGGCAAGGCTACCAGCATCCGTCCGACAATTAACGTCGTAGTTTGATGACCGACTCTTTCGTTTTTATTCTAACACTTACAATTTGAAAGTCCTCGTTCGGACAGAATTAACGCTGACAAAAATTTAATTCTGACGTTGACAGACTTCATAAATATTTCTATCTTTGGAGTGCGAAACGATTAAACGATGTACAATTCCTTAAAATTAGAAATTAAAGATAAAGTCTGGCGGAGAGCAGGTGAAAGTCCTGTATCTACAAACTTCGTTTGTCGTTTCGCAGCACCGTCAGACCTCTTTTAAAACAAATAAGTCATGCGAAACGACAAACGAAAAACAATCAGGCGACCCGATGTGCGTAGCCTGAAGATCCAACCAGACATTAAGATTAACCGCTGGAGTCAGACAACAGTTCCTGTAATCAAACTAAGTGGACTTTGGCTTGACAGATTAGGATTTGCCCCCGAGCAACGGGTGACAGTTACCACAATGGACAAATTGCTCATTATGCGGCTCGACGAACAACACTAAGACTTTAAGCCGTCAGTTCAAAACGAATTGGCAGCTTTTCTTCTTCCTTGACAGCATTATTTATTCTTGACACATTTCTGAATTTTGACAGTAAAGCCGACACAGGTGACGAAAAGCCCAGCACATAACAGCGGTTTGGCGTCAGGCGAGGTTTTGTGCTTCGTTTGACGCTTTTTTGTATATTTGAGCTTTGGTTCTTCGCTTCACGTTTGTGGTAAAATTCCCGCCCGAACGCAAAGCCGCGAACAGTTAGCGGTCATTGTAAAACGACACTTCCAACAAAATGAAAGTACCAAAATATAACTTGGTTAGACATATTACATTCATAATATTTCTGACGGCATTACTGACGTTGGGAATTGCATATCCTTTTTTAAAAGGAGATTATGACCGCTTAGCAATACCAATTTCAACTATGATACAGGTATTCGGTCTTGTAGGACTTTCGTTAGTTCCAGTTGGCATTTTATGGGCGACAATGTCAAAATACCGATTTGGTTTTACCATTGCAGCTATCATTGTCAGTTCTGTTATCGTGATGATACTTGCTCTTTTCGCCACTTTGAGTGTTGGAAAATCATTTGGACTGCTAACTCTTTTGCTATGGATAATTGTAGCGATACTTTTGATACCTCAAATAAAAAAGCTAAAAGGAAAGACAGCAAATAAAATGGATTTTTTGCCTTTCTACCTGATTTGTCTTCCAATTATTACCCTGCTTTTACAATTGACACTTGCTAAGCCTCTGACACAGCTCAGCAGGAATCGTGCAATTGAAAATGCTTACCGATTTATTAGACATATTGAAGAATACCAAACACTACGAGGTGCTTATCCTTTGACGCTTCAGGCACAAAACAAAGACTATTATCCAGATGTTGCAGGAGTTGAAAAGTATTTATATGCACCCCATAGAAAAGGATACAACCTCTCTTTTGAACAACCAAGATTTCTTCTTGATCGTTTTGGGACAAGAGAATGGGTGGTCTATAACCCGTTAGACGAAAATAGTGTTTATAGTCATACATCTTGGCTTCTTCCAACAGAACAAGAAGAAGCAAGTCAGGGATGGTATGCTTCCGGGAATACAGGGCATAAGCACTGGAAATATTTTCTGTTTGATTAGAAGAAAACAACGAACCGCGAAAGAGATATTTGCAAAAGCAGGGCTGACGGAAGTAATTGAAGAGTTGTACTACTATTAAACTTTTGTACTAAATTCGGCTGACGAGCTTCGATTGCCGCCACATCGCAAATACCCAAAACGTTATAGGCAAGGCTAAGACCCTCGTTCCAAACAACAACATTCCAACCTGAACCCTGACAGGACATTGCTTACTTTAGCTCAGACAAAAACTGCATTTCTGTATGAATTGCATTTAGACAAAAATTTATTTTTGACAGTTAAGAAGTTGAAAATCTTTTTTATATTTGCAATGCGTACAATCCATAAAGTTAATTACAATGACAACTTTAATGTTTAACAATATGCCTGGCAGAGAGCAGGTGCAAGTCCTGCACACTTCAAGACTTCTTGGATGTACGCAGCACTGTCAGGCTACTTATTTAAAATCTTCAAAAGGTTATGCGTACATCCAAGAAGAAAGTAAGCAAACGACCAGAGGTCAGAAGCTTAAAAATCCAACCAGACATCAAGTTTAACCGCTGGAGCCAGACAACTGTTCCTGTAATCCGGCTAAGCGGACTTTGGCTTGACAGATTAGGGTTTACTCCCGAACAACGGGTGACAGTTACTACAATGGACAAATTACTCATTATCCGGCTAGACGAACAACACTAAGACTTAAAGCCGTCAGTTCAAAACGAATTGGCGGCTTTATTTTATGCTGACACAAACGCTCCATTGACACTTATTCAACAGGTTGACAGAAAGCCCAGCCTATAACAGGGGTTTTGCAAGAGCGGGGCGAAAATGCTTCAAACGAAGCATTTTCGTTATATTGGGGCTTTCGGCTTCGGTTGAGGATTTTCGGCTGAAAATCCCCGCCCTCGCAAAGCCCCAATACGTTACAGGCAATGTTGCCTGACAGCACGACCATACCAAACAGGCAGACAAACAAAATGCAGGACAAAAAAGGACCACTTGACGCTATAGAACAGTACGACAAACTGACAACGGCATTTGATATTATCGTTTCCCACGAACAAAGACATTTAGAACAAGCGAGAGAAGTTTTGAAATTGCTGACAAATACCAAGACATAACCTCAAATGATCAATGCAATAAGAAAAATTATAAATTACCTGACGAGTAAGCCTAAAACCCTATTCTTGATAGATGGTTTGGGAGCTATGCTTACTACACTTTTATTGTTTGTTGTGTTGAGAAATTTCAACGAATATTTTGGAGTTTCTAAAACAATATTGACATTTCTTTCAGCAATATCAATGTGTTTCTGTTTATACTCAACAGCGTGTTTCTTTTTCTTAAAAGCAAATTGGACACCGTTCATAAGAGTAATCAGTTATGCTAACTTACTTTATTGTGTTTTGACAGTTGGACTTGTAATAACACATAACTCTTTTATCTCAACATTAGGAATTGTTTATTTTTTGGCAGAAGTAATAATTGTATGTTTACTTGTTTACATTGAACTTAAAGTAGCAACAGCAGTTAAACAAAATAGAACAAATGACTAAAAATAACACTGCCGGTAACATCGTATTGGCAATAGGTAGGCTGAATGGCTTCGTATCAAAGGGAATGCAAGGGTCAACGTCCGTTCTCCGATTGGGCTTTAATGCTAAAAATCCCCGCCTACGTAAAGGAACAAACCGTTAGCGGTAATGGTAGGACGACCGTTCCAACAAAGAAAGCTCCGACAGGCAACGGGCAATAAAAGGACTATTTTTTTATGATTTTTTTTCGGTGATTAACGCCCCAATCTCTCAATGCTTTTATGACATTGCCAAGCGAAGCGGCATAAGGTGTTGTGGTGTATTCAACAATAACAGGCGACTGGTCATAGACAGTTCGTTTAATCAATGTATGCTCTTCCAAATCTTTCAATTCTTTAGAAAGAACTTTTGATGTGATTTTTGGAATACTTCGTTCAATTTCCCTAAAACGATTGTTGCCTGCCGAAATTGAAATCAATATCATCAGCTTCCATTTGCCACTTATTACGTCCAAAGCATCTCTGACAGGAAGCATTGCCGAAGAACATTCCGTATGGTTTGCTTTGCTCATTATTTCGCTTTTTACCGCTTACCTTTAGGTAACTGCTATACTTTTGTAAGCAAACGTAAGTATCTTTGTCTAAACAGAAAAATATTATAATAATGAATACAGCACTTTGGATAACACAGGGAATACTTGCGGCAATGTTTGCAATGGCAGGAGTTATGAAATCAACACAGCCGATTGACAAACTAATGAAATCGGGGCTGAATTGGGTTGAACGAGTTCCTGTTTCAACGGTCAGAATTATAGGACTATCAGAATTATTGGGAGCGATTGGTTTAATCCTGCCTTTGGCATTGGGCATTCTTCCAATACTTACGCCCCTGGCAGCAGTTGGGCTTGCGGTAATAATGATATTTGCAGCAGTTCACCACTTAAAACACAAAGAAAATAAAGCAATTGTTTTCAACGCTGTTCTTTTCTTGTTAGCTGCTTTCGTGGCTTATGGCCGTTTCACAGCTCTATAATTCAAATCAAACCGACATGAAATTTTCCAGGCCAAAATTAAACAAAGAGGTATGAAAAATTTCATCAAAGGTTCCTCTTGGCTGAAAACAATAATAAATATTCAAGAGAAATGAACATTACCATATTTGGCGGAACAGGAGCAACAGGACTTTTGCTCATAGAAAAAGCATTGCAAAGCGGGCATTCAGTTACCGTGTTTGCAAGAGCACCGTCTAAAATTTCCATCCGGAACGATAACCTTAGAATTGTAAAAGGCGAATTGACAGAACCCGAAAAAATTGAAGAAGCAATAAAAAACGCTGATGCGGTAATCAGTGTTTTAGGACCTGCTCAAAAAACAAAAGGACTTGTTATTGCTGATGGCATAAAAAGCATTGTAGAAACAATGAAAAAGAATAACGTGAAACGCCTGATTGCCACAGCGACACCAAGTTTTAAGGATAGTTACGACAGATTCCAGTTCGGATTTGCGGTTGGTATTTTTATGGTAAAGACCTTAATCAAAGACAGCTACAATAACATTGTTCTGACAGGAAAATATATTTCTGAAAGTGGTTTGGATTGGACAATTGTTCGGCTTCCAATGCTGAGCGACAAACCTGCAAGTGGAAAAATAAACGCAGGTTACACAGGTGACGGAACTGTAAGTTTGTTTTCTCTTTCAAGAGCCGACTTAGCTGACTTTTTATTGCAACAGTTAAACGATAAAAAATGGCTGCATAAATCACCTGTAATCAGCAACTGACCAACGACAAGAGCCGCTACGCAAAGCCCCATACCATTGCTGATTATTGTAAATGTAAATATTTTTAGAATGTACAAGCAGGAAACTCATTCCTGCTTTTTATCTGGGCAATAACCCAGAAAATGGAAAAACATCCTCTTGATAGTAATAGGTTATGGCCAACTCTGCACCGAATCCCATATCACTATCATAGTGTATACGAATACCCCTGTTTTTATTTATTGATGATATACCTCAATTCTCCCATGTATTCGTTATCCGTACAAATAACAAATCCTTTAATTTGAAAATTTTCAGAGAGTTTATTGTTTTAGTCTTTTGATATTTCGTTTACAACTTTGAAATCTTTAAAGTACCCTTCTGTGCCAATATCTACCCAAAGGCCGATACTACCTGATTTTGTATTTCCTTTCATTTCGCTTACAATAAAGGAAGCACGTTTTTGATTGTTGATGTATAGTTTAGCCATCTTATCCTTTATTTCGATCCTTATAGTGATCCATTCATCCAGGCCGATATCGGCGTAGGTTTCAAACGCTCCGTTTGATTCCTTTCTTAAGCGATCAAACTTATAATCAGGATAGGCATAATACTGTACTGTATGATTTCTTCTAAACTGATCGTCAGCCCGGCCATTTGTTGGTCTTAGGTAGATAGCGTCAAAAGCTGAATTATCATCATTAACTCTATAGGCAACACCGATAAAACCTCGTGCAGCTTCAAACGGCGAAGGGTTTTGAATCCGGCTTAACATTTTTACCTCAATCACACCATTTTTGAAGTTTAAATTTTTCACTTTGACAAAGGTGGGCTCATCAACCGTAGCGTTCATCCTTTTAATGTCGAAAGGCAATTTTTCCAGATCCCTTTCTACTCTTAATGCTTTTTTGCCTTTTAAAGTAGCAAGGGATGCCTTCACATTAACAAGACTAAATTCCAACCCGCCAAACTTTATCGTTTGTGCATGAGAAATAAAGAGAGAACCCATACAAACCACCACCGTCAAAATTGCTTTTTTCATCTTCCTTTTATTTTAATCAATAATTTGATAATACGATGCAGACACCTGTTACTTCTTTTTTTATAAATTCCAAAGTGAAAAATGATTTTCCGTTTGGCAAAATATTCTCTTCGCAACCAATTAAATCAAACCCAAATTTTAAAGCTGTCCGTATTAAATCTTCTTTGTCCACAACTTTGAAAATATCTTCAACTAAGTTTAGAGATGCGATCCCTGTATTACTGACAGATGTAACCCCGTTATTGGATTGAATTGTTATTACGAGTATAGCGCCTCTGACGGTATTTTTTTGAAGAAATTTAAAACAATGTTCAATATCAACATATTCCAGGATTAATGCCCCCCAAACAAAATCAGCGGCAACAAACGTCTCATCCGATGTGTTTATATCCGCATTTATAAGAATGAGTTGCTCTATCCTGTTTCCATATCTTTTTCGTGTTTCTTCAATATAAGCCTGATTGATATCTATACCGCAAACACTTTTTGCTTTCATAATATCAACGTGTTCTAATCCGTTACCGCCACTTACTCCCAGGAACAAGAGCCGCTCCGGATTATGCTTATGCAGGTATTTCCTGGTAAGGGAGTTCAGCAACTGCGATTGACCAACATCATGATGCTGCATATGCTGTTCATAATCGTTTAATGGAATTTTATTCCAAATATTTATGTCTCCCATAATTCTCTTTCTTTTCTAAGCTAACAGGTGTACCCTGTAAAAATACAAATTAATTCTTCCCATTTCTATAATCTTCTGTACATCCTACCTCTCAAAGCCAAACCGTTCCGGTTCTTTATGAGAAGTATTAATAAATAAGCGGCGCTCTTTTGCCCCCTGAACGATAACAAATTAGAAAGAAGAAACGACTTGCTTTATTATTCATACTATCAACAGCAATCCAGTCATTCAATTGAATAAATAAGAACACAAAAAAACTCTTTAAGAGTACATCCTGTTAAAAAATGTGCCTTCATGCAGCAATTCGGCCTCTTATCTTCATCGCCGGCATGATTTCTATTTCAGCAGGGCCGCAATCAGTAATATTGGTAGCAATTTCCGTAATCTGTATACCAAAAAGACGGAATGGTATCAGGAAATTTGTATAAAATGATATATAACTTATTCGGATGAAAAGTTTAATAACATATTGCTTAATGCTAAGCGCATTCTTATTTGCGCTGACATCCTGTTCGGCAGAAGAACCATCAATAGAAAAAGGTGATTCATTGCGGGATAAAAAAATATTGATCATTTATCTGTCACGTACAAAAAACACCAAAACCGTAGCAGAAATCATCCACAAGAAAGTGGGCGGTGACCTGGTAGCATTGCAACTGGTAACGCCCTATCCCGAAAACTACCAGCAAATAGTAGCGGAGGTAGCCAAAGAAAATGAAACGGAATTTTTGCCACCACTAAAAACTATCATTGACAGCATTGAAAAATACGATGTAGTTTTTATCGGGTTTCCTACCTGGGGTATGCAATTACCTCCGCCTATGAAAAGCTTTTTAAAGCAATATGACCTGTGTGGGAAAACAGTTGTTCCTTTTAATACTAATGCCGGATATGGGGTTGGCAGCGGATTCGAAACGGTAAAACGGCTTTGCACGAAGAGTAAAGTTCTGGAAGGCTTTTCTACCAAAGGCGGCATAGAAAGGGACGGAATTTTATTTGTGATGGAAGGTGACAAAGAAAAGCAGGTGCATACCGAGGTACAAAACTGGTTACGTAAAAACGGCTTAGTAAAATGATAAGAAATAAACGCATGAACGCTTCAAAAGGATAAGTATAAAATGAAAAAATTAACATCAATAATCGCAATAGCAACGTCACTCGCTGCTACAGATATGGTAAATGCGCAATCTACAGAAAAGAGGCATCAACAAAACCCCTTTACACTGGTATACGGCGGGGCAATAACGAAGAATGAAAAAGGGAAAGTAAATATTCACCCTGTAACCTATAAGCTGAACGGGATCGATATAGCAGCGAATATTTATACACCAGCCAATTATGATACTTCAAAGAAATATCCGGCGGTAGTGGTAGCGCATCCTAACGGAGGTATAAAAGAACAAACTGCCGGGTTATATGCCCAGCGCCTGGCAGAAAATGGATATATCACTATTGCTGCGGATGCTGCGTACCAGGGCGCGAGTGGCGGAGAACCCCGCCATACAGATAAACCTCAATACCGGACTGAAGATATTCGCGGCATGGCTGATTTTATTGGCCAGTATGCAGGGGTTGATGCCAACCACCTGGGTGTTTTGGGTATTTGCGGTGGTGGTGGTTATACACTGAAAGCTGCCCAATCGGATAAACGGTTTAAAGCTGTAGCAACATTGAGCATGTTTAATTCTGGCGAGGTAAGACGCAACGGGTTTCAGAATTCGCAATTAGCTACCATACAGGAACGCTTAAAACAAGCTTCAGATGCGCGTGCTCAGGAGGTCGCCGGTGGTAAAATTCTTTATTCGGGAGTAGCGAGCATTACAGATGAGGAAATTGCCAAAACCCCGACCGATCTGTATCGGGAAGGATTTGAATACTATTACAGAACCCATGCACATCCCAATTCAACCTTTTTGTACTCCACGAGCAACTTAATGGACCTGATGAGCTGGGATGCCACCGATCAGATTGAATTAATCAACCAGCCCCTCTTGATGATGGCTGGAAGCAAAGCTGATACAAAATACATGACAGATGAAGCGTTTAAAAAAGCAACAAATGCAAAAAACAAAGAATTATTTCTGATTGATGGCGCTACTCATATACAAACCTATTGGAAACCGGAATATGTAAATAAAGCAGTAAATCAATTGGTCGTTTTTTTTGGTAAAAATTTATAAATAGAATTGGCCTCTTGAAACATGAAAACAATTAAATTATTTGTAGCATTGGCAATTGTATTAAGCATTACGCCCTTTGCGCTAAGTGCGCAAGGTGATCCTTATAAGAAAGCCATATTGAGCCCCAGGGAACAATGCATTATCAGGATAGCTGCGGTTACGGCCAAAGGGGACTTGTCAAAGTTAAAAGCGGAACTCTATACCGGCTTAGATGCAGGGTTAACTGTCAATCAGATAAAGGAAGTCCTTGTTCATTTATATGCCTATGCCGGGTTCCCGCGCAGCCTTCGCGGTCTACAGACATTTATGGCCGTATTGGATGAACGTAAGGCTAAAGGAATTAATGATATTAGGGGTGCGGAGGCCTCACAGATCCGTAGTGAACATAGCAAGTATGAACGGGGCAAAGCAATTCTTGAAAAATTAACCGGTATACCGGAAGCAGGACCCAAAACAGGTTATGCTTCATTTGCTCCGGAAATAGAGGTTTTTCTCAAAGAACACCTGTTTGCTGATATTTTTGAACGCGATGTGCTGACCTATACCGAGCGAGAATGGGTGACGGTATCAGTGCTTAGCAGTATCGGCGGCGTAGAGCCCATGCTACGCTCACACTTGAATATTTGTCTGAACATTGGATTAACGCCGGGGCAGTTACAACAATTTCCAGGAGTTATTAAACAGACGATTGGCAAAAAGGGATCCAGAAAGGCACAAAAAGTGTTGGACGAAGTGTTGAAGGGTAAGGAATAAATTTTACTGTAGTAGTAATAAACATCTAAACGATAATAATGAGAAAAATAAATTTTAAAGGACGTTTCTTATTGGCATTTTGCGTTGTTGCGGGTATACTATCGTGCAGTGAAACCAAAGAAAAATCTCAGGAAAATACAGGTGCGTATATCATTTTCCCAAAAGGTGAAAAGATCTCCAATAATAATTTTACCGGGACGGCCTGGTTAAAACCGCTGGTAAACGCGGATAGCGTCAACCAGGTAGCAGTGGGCAGTGTTACTTTTGAACCCGGAGCCAGAACCAAATGGCATTCTCACCCCGCGGGTCAGATAATCCTGGCACTGGACGGAATTGGGTATTACCAGGAAAAGGGGCAGCCAAAGAAAGTGTTGCGGAAAGGAGATGTTATAAAATGTCCGCCTGATATTCCCCATTGGCATGGTGCCAGTGTAGATACTGCGTTTGTACAGATCGCGATAACCGGCAGGGAAAAAGGAGAAACGGCTTGGCTGGAAGTTGTAACTGATAAAGAGTATAATCAGGAACCTCAAAATAACCAATAGACATCGCAGAGCAGGATAGTTTTGCTGTGGGAGGTATGAGTTATTACCAACTTAGGTACTAACAAAAGCTTTAAGTGAATTAGCCTAACTTGTCAGAAATAAACCCGGATTTTCAATACCGATAAAAAATAATTAACTTAGATGTAATTAAGTTCTTTTACATCTCCAAATGATTTTGTATGCAAATTGTATGCAAATTTCTCAAAAATAAAAAAAGCTCGCTTGCGCGAACCTTTTTATCTGATTGATAATCAGTGCCCCAGGCGGGACTTGAACCCGCACGGACATTGCTGCCCACAGGATTTTAAGTCCTGCGTGTCTACCAATTCCACCACCAGGGCTGACGAAATCTGTCAAAAAAAAACCTCTCTTTTGAGAGGATTTTTTGGAGCGGAAGACCGGGCTCGAACCGGCCACCCCGACCTTGGCAAGGTCGTGCTCTACCAAATGAGCTACTTCCGCCTATAAAATCTATTTGGTGTTGCAATCAGGAGGGCTTGAACCGGCCATCCCGACCTTGGTCCCGATAGTTATCGGGATGCTCTACCAAATGAGCTACTTCCGCATTGTTAAGAACTTTTCGTAACTGCTTTGTTACTTAAGGGGTTGCAAATATAAGGGGCTTTCCGTTTTCTGCAAAATAATTTTCTGAAAAATTATTTGTATTTGGGCGTATAAAGGGTGCTTTCCTGGATGTGCACTTTAGGCTTCTCAAATCTTTTTGTGTACAGCTTGTAACAGCCACCCCATGTCATCAAAAAAAAGCACGCAATACTTAAATAAAATATATAAGCAGAAGCTCTTACCCAGCTTTGTCTGAAGTCATTCTTTTCATAATTTTTAAGACTTTCCTGGTATTCCTGTTCTTTAATCTTTTCTACATCTAAGGGTTCCATGTATATATTGTTATGATGCAAAAATAAAGGAAACAGCCTAAAAATAATCAACCGGGGTAAGGCATTTTTTAATCTCACCCTATTTATCATCAACCAGTTCCGAAAAAGTCTTTTTACCCTTCACAAAGTACGCCCAGGCTACATTTTTTCTAAGATATCCATGTAAAACGCCCTTTCTGTTTATAGGGAAAACACTCTTCTTCCGATCTGCCAGTATCCATTTAATAAAAGACAAATGAGCGCTGAACACGGCTACAAAATATCCTCCGTCGCCTTTTAACAAGCTTTTAAAAGCAGACACCCCATCCAGGAAAGCTCTTACAGTTAATACATACCACTTCCGTCCTCCGTACATATTTTTATATATCATAATATTGTTGTTGCGAAAGTTTAAATAAGTTTTTAAAGAATTGCCTTTGGGCAGCGTTCCTCCGCCAACATGATATACCCGGGAAGAAGGACAGCTGTAAATCTGATAGCCTAATAACTGTATACGCCAGCACAGGTCAATCTCTTCCTGGTGTGCAAAAAAATAATCATCAAACCCACCTGCTTCATGAAAAACAGATGCCCGTATACACAAAGCCGCTCCGGTAGCCCAGAATATGGGTTGGGGCCGGTCGTATTGTCCTGTATCTGCTTCAGTAATATCAAATACACGGCCCATCGCAAAAGGATAACCATAATCATCCAGCCACCCTCCTGCCGCACCGGCATACTCGAAATATTCAGGGTTATGGTAAGATAATAGCTTGGGCTGGCAGGCAGCTATTTGCTTATCCTGCTCCAACAGGCTAATCATAGGCTCGATCCAGCCGGCTTCTGTTTTTACATCCGAATTCAGTAAAATATAATAATCAGCCTCCACCTGTTTTAAAGCCAAATTATATCCTTTGGCAAAGCCGTAGTTATCATCAAGCCTTATAATTTCTATGGACGGATAGGTTTCCTCTAAAAAAAATAAAGAGTCATCAGCAGAGCCATTGTCTGCCACAATCACCCTGTAACCAGGATATGTAGTGGTCAATAAAAACGGTAAAAATTCTTCGAGATATTTTCTACCATTCCAGTTTAAGATAACTATTGCTACAGAGGGTTGCATCATTATATTGGCGCAAAAATAGGGTAAGTTAACAGGTTACAGGCTACAAACTCATTTCATATCACCAGGTTTTCTGCTAAAATATAAATAATACAGTTGAATGAGCGCAATAGCACCATTACTCAAAATAATGGGCCATTTAAACCCCAGCAAAATTCCGTAAACAACAAAAAGCATACACGCAAAAAAGTTGATGCACCTGATATATCTTATATTCCGTGGCAAAAAAGATAGTACAAGGATTATTGTGGCTACATATCCAATTATTTCTGTGCTGTCATTCATAAAAAATGTTTTAATTGCCCGGGTTCTGTTAATTTTGTGAAAGCAACGTTTTAACAAAAAAACTAATCTAAGAAAAATAAACAGAATAAATGATGAAATTTCTTCCGTTAGTTCCAGTACTTTTTTTTACATCTGGTTTGTTAGCCCAAACAACAGGCAGCGTTAATGTTTATAAAGATCCCCGGATTGATATATTACTAAAAAAGCAGGCTGAAGCCAACGACCTCTCTACCCGGAACACTTCCAAGCGAAGAACGGCAAAAGGTTACAGGTTGCTGGTAGTGAGCAGCAGTAATCGTGCAGAAGCCATTGCCGCCCGTACGAAAGTATTAACTAATTTTCCCGAGCTTAAAGCTTATATGTGGTACCAGGCACCTTATTATAAAGTAAAAGCAGGCAATTTTATTTCCAGGAGTGATGCCCAGGCTTATCAGAAAAGAATGGCTTCTGTATTCCCCGGCAACATTTTTATAATGAACGATATCGTTGAGGTAAAGCCCGAAGAAGCCGAAGTGGAAGATTAAGCAGCTGCTGTTTGTTGGCCCGGCAAAAGAACAGGCAGCATCTTTGTTGCGTCGCACGCTTCATTGTTCCGGTTATAGGTCAGCCTGTATAAATGTAACCATCAGGCTGCCAGGCCAGGCCTATTTATCTGCATAAGAATTTTTCTGTACGTTTGCCTGATGATTGAAAAAATACAATCCCTTGCAAAAAAATATACTCCTGAGTTTATCAGTATAAGGCGGCACCTGCATGCCCATCCTGAACTCAGCTACCAGGAGTTCAAAACCTCTGCTTTTATTCAGCAAAAACTGGCTGAATTAAATATCCCCTTTGAAATAAAGGCACAAACGGGTGTCATTGGCTTAATTAAAGGTAAGAATCCTGATAAAAAAATAATAGCGCTCCGTGCTGATATGGATGCGCTGCCTATTAGTGAAGCCAATGAAGTCCCTTACCGGTCGGTTAATGAAGGTGTCATGCATGCCTGTGGTCATGATGTCCATACCGCCTGCCTTTTAGGGGCCGCAAAGATCCTGAATGAATTAAAAGACGAATGGGAAGGAACTGTAAAACTCATATTTCAGCCGGGTGAAGAAAAAAATCCCGGTGGGGCCAGCCTCTTAATTAATGAAGGAGTTTTAGAGAATCCTGCCCCATCGGCCATTTTCGGACTGCATGTACACCCGGCCCTCGAAACAGGTAAAGTAAGTTTTAGGGGCGGTAAAGTAATGGCCAGTGCTGATGAGCTGTATTTTACCATAAAAGGAAAGGGCGGCCATGCTGCTGCTCCTCATTCAACGGTAGACCCTATACTTATTGCATCGCACCTGGTAATTGCCTTGCAGCAAATTATCAGCCGCAGAAGAAACCCCCTCTACCCTTCTGTACTGTCTATAACAGCATTTAACGGAGGCACTGCCACTAATGTGATTCCGGAGGAGGTAAAGCTGATGGGCACTTTTCGCGCTATGGATGAAGCCTGGCGGTTTGAGGCCCATGAGCATATCAAAACAGTTGCTGAAAACCTCGTACGATCAATGGGCGGTGAACTGGATCTGAATATCGATGTAGGCTATCCTACTGTATTTAACAACGAAGCATTAACCCAAACAGCTACTCAAAAAGCTATTGAATACATGGGAGCTGATCATGTAGGCGAAACAGAAATACGCCTGGGAGCGGAGGACTTTGGATATTATACTCAAAAAATACCCGGCTGTTTTTACAGGCTGGGCGTAATGGGCGATCCCGGTAATATACGCAATGTGCACACTCCGGTTTTTGATATTAATGAGGCTGCGATAGAAACCGGTATGGGTATGATGGCCTGGCTGGGCACATCCGTATATAAATAGTAACACCGCCTTAGCAAACCTTTCGCCGTCTTATTGCATCTTAATAAAGACAGGGGTGACTGGCCATACCTGTAAAAGGCTAAAAACAAACATTATGAGTATACTCAAAATATTTACTATACTGGTAATCAGCGTTAGCCTTGCTGCATGCTGTCATAGCAAAAAACAAAAAACAATTCCCGCTGCAAAAGAAGTGCTGTATGACAGGAATACCAGGGATACTAAAATACAGGAAGGGCCGCCAAAAACAGAGCTGCAGGATACTACAGCGCGACAAACTGAATAATAATCAACGGATAGTTTTAGGTGTTACTACCATATCATAGATTTTGGTTGGCTCTCCCAATGGTTGAACTATTTGATCGTTTGTACCGGATATGACAGAACGGGGAGATGTAGAAGAGGGCTGGTAAGAACTATTTCCTGTAATTCTTCTGATAGCAGCCAAAAAAGCCGATTCATTGGGGTTGCCTAAATCGTATCGCACATCATCATTAGACCGCAGGTCAGTTTTCATTCCCTGGTAATATCCCCCCTCATCATTTTTATTTTTCGACTCAAAATTGGACATATAGACACTATACTTCCCAAGCCTTATCTCAAAAAATCCTATTGGTTTTCCGTAAGTATAATTTGGATTATCATTTGCAGAAAACGGCGCATTAATTAAATAAACCTCATTAAAATAAGGCTTTACACTATTAATCAGCAATTCGCTGGCCGACGCAGTGTTATCACTTACAATAAAATACACAGTACCAATATTTCCTGATGTATTAAAACTTCCTTCCTTTTTTATATAGGTGGTATTCCGGCCCACAGAAAAATCTATATCGTAATACGTATAATTCTGCTTAATATTATTCAGGTAAACCGGCTGATTTTTCAACAGAGTGGCCTGCTTATTTTGCATAGTAGTATTATAAACTTCTTTAAATAGAACACCTCCATTGGCACTGGCCGGTAATATGGTATTTGCAAAATATTCTGCAGTGCTTACATAACCTCCACCATTATACCTGAGATCGATCACCAGGTCTGTGGCTTCTGAGAACCTGCCAAACACTTCCTGGAGTGCAGGCCCAGTATTGTCCCCAATTGTAAATGATTTGTATGCTACATAAGCAATTTTTTTGGAACCTGCTGTAATAAGCGTATCGCTGTATACCGGATTAAAAGTGTATAGCGTTTTATCGAAAGGATGATCAGAATAAGCTCCTGTAACAGGATCGTACGTGGTAAGTGTCATGTTGCTTCCACCCAGCGCGCTCTCTATTTTAGCCAGATTATTGGTATAGGTCCACGCATTACCATTAAATTTTGCAATAATGTCCCCTCTCCTAACACCCGCGTTCCATGCCGGCGAACCTTTGGTAACAATCCTTACCAGACCCACAATACTATCCTTCAAAGACTGGGGCAATGCTTTAGGCGTTCCGCTTAAGTAGGAAGCTCTTACAAACGCAATAGTAAATCCCAGCTCGTTCTCCTTTCCATCCAGGGTCATTTTCAAATCAGCCACCCTCTTCTGATCAACAATAATATTAGATGTAAGACCGCCACCATATAGATCAGAGGTCAATACAGCATATGAAAACTTGCTGGCAGTATTAACATCAGTTATTACACCATTATTATAGTTCTGATATTGCTCATAAGGTTTTCCTGTAGAGGGGTTAACAGGAATTCTCGTGAGAGCGAGCAACTCATTTTTCAGGCCCGCCAGCGTATCTGACCGGGTATAGCCTAACGGATTGAATGTAGCACTATCCGGTAAAAAAGTATTCCAGTAATAAACCTGACGGGCATATTTATACAAAGAATCAGCCAGCAACTGTTGATACGTTTTGGTTTCGGCAGGAGAAGGGCCTGGCTCAGGTTTGGCATCAACAATATCATCCGGTGTACAGGATACCCAAACCAGCAAAAGAATAATGGCTGACAAAAAAGTCCGCCTGGGGATCATCATACTCTGATTTTTATGAAAAGATAAACTATTATCTGCTTTTACAGATATTTTTAACATATCATCCGGTACTTTTAAAAAGTATAGTATAGCAAATCTGCCTCCAAATTATCCTGCTCAACATCCTCTTCCAGCGAAGCTTACAGCCACTTATCCGGAAAAGGCCGGCGTGAGATTTGTTCTCAACAATTTGAAATACACCCCGATAGTTATTATATATGAACAACAAATACTTTACTTTAGCGAAACTATTATTATTATATGGTTCTGAAAGAGCAATTACTATCTTTTTCTGGTAAAAAAAAACAACCTCATATCCTCGTGATCGGTGATATTATGGCCGACCGGTATATATGGGGAAGCGCCAGCCGCATGTCTCCTGAAGCGCCGGTGCCTGTTGTAAATGTAAAAGATGAAACCATTACCCTCGGCGGAGCGGCTAATGTAGCCCAGAACCTGTATAAGCTCAACGCTAAGGTTTCGATATGCGGTGTTACCGGTAAAGACCCGGTTGCGGCTACTATCCTTGCACAGTTGAAAAAAGAAAATATAGATGCAACAGCTGTTGTTGCCGATGCATCAAGACCCAGTACTTTAAAAACGCGCGTTATGGCGGGCACACACCAGTTGCTGCGTGTGGACAGGGAAACCACTGCCGATATTTCCGCGCAAACAGAGGCTCAGCTGCTTAAGAAGCTCGAAGTAAAGATCAGCAAAGCTGATATGGTAATGCTTTCTGACTATAATAAAGGGCTGCTTACCCAAAGCTTCACTCAAAAGCTGATAGCGCTTTGTAACCAGGCAGGCAAAAAAGTAATGATAGATCCCAAAGGTCTCCATTATGAAAAATACACCGGTGCCTGGCTGATAAAGCCCAATAAGCGCGAGCTGGCAGAAGCTACTGTGACGGAGAAGATAGAAACCGGCTTCCAGTTGATTAGCGCGGCGCACAAGCTCCTGAAAAAAACAAAAACCCAATACCTGGTTGTAACCCGGTCAGAAGAAGGTATTTCATTGATCTCGAAAAAAACAGAACAGCATTTTTCTGTAAAAGCCAAAGAAGTGTTTGATGTAACCGGGGCCGGCGATACGGTTTTTGCCTGTCTGGGATATTTTATTGCCTCGGGTATTGATTTACCGGTAGCCTGCGAGCTGGCTAACTATGCAGCAGCGATTGCTGTAAGTAAAGTTGGCAGCGTAGCCGTAACCCTTGATGAAATAATATCTATAATAAAACCCCATGAATAGCAGTATCGAAAATATTATAAGGAGCCGGATCATGTCTTTAACAGAAGCGGCCGATTTACGCATACAATGGAAGCAGCAGGGCAAAAAGGTGGTATTTACTAATGGTGTTTTTGATATATTACATGCAGGCCATGTGCAATCGCTTATAAATGCCCGCAGCAATGGCGACTGCCTGATCGTTGGCCTGAATGCCGACGCATCGGTAAAAAGACTAAAAGGAGAAAACCGCCCTGTCATTGCTGAAGCAGACAGAGCCCTGCTTTTAGCTGCATTATCTTTTGTAGATGCAGTTGTTGTTTTTGATGAAGATACACCTATAAAGCTGATCAAAGCTTTACTGCCTGACGTTTTGGTAAAGTCTGCCGATTATAATATCGATACAATTGTTGGTGCCAGGGAAGTAATTGCCAGCGGCGGTGAAGTGAAAATAATGCCTTTTGTAAAGGGTTTGTCTACTACGAATATTATTGACAAAATCGCTCATGGAAAGTAGTTGTTCGTTCCCGTTTACAGGATACCGGTTTATAAGACCCAGCCTGCGACTGGTAACCTGTAACTGTCAACTGTTTTTTATTTATATTTAAAAATTTTACATTTATCAATTGTTTTCCCCGAAAAAAATATTAGTCATTCGTTTCAGCTCACTGGGAGATGTAATTTATACCACTCCTGTGGTGCGATGCCTTAAACTGCAACTACCGGAGACCACAATACATTTCATTACCAAGCCGCAGTTTAAATATATTTACGAGGGCAATCCGTACCTGGATAAGCTGCTACTCTTAAAAAGATCGCTCAACGAAACGATCGCTGAAATTAAAAATGAAAAATACGACTGCATTATTGATCTGCACAGCAATTTAAGAACGTGTATCATAAAGCTTCGGACAGGTATACGGTCTTACACCTATAATAAGCAAACGATCCGAAAATGGCTGAGCCTGAAGCTCCGGAAACAACTGGTCCCCCCCATTCACCTTGTAGACAGGTATTTAAAAGCTGCTGCTCCGCTTGGTATCGTAAATGATAACAAACCTATTGATTACTTCATAAAAAAAGAATACCAGCTATCCCGCTTACTCCCAGCCTCTCACCAGCAAGGCTATATCGGTTTTATTATTGGTGCCGCGCATTTTACCAAACGTATGCCCAATGAAAAGATTATTTCTGTTTGCAGGCAGCTCCGCCTGCCCGTAGTATTGCTTGGTGGTGCTGATGTACAGCAAAATGGCGCTTTTGTGGCTGCTGAAACGGGCGATAAAGTGTACAACGCGTGTGGTGCAACAAGCCTTGACGAGTCGGTTTTTTTAGTGTCGAAAGCAACCGCTATTATCGGTTTTGATACCGGCCTTACACATATTGCAGAAGCTTTCAACAAGCCCATTGCCTCGATATGGGGAAGCACAGTACCGGAATTATTAGGAGTTCAGCCTTATAAAATTGACCAATCGCTGGTAGCCGGTGTGCACATTAGCTGCAGGCCCTGCTCCAAGTACGGGCTGCCCCAATGCCCAAAAGGCCACTTTAAATGTATGCACGAAATAAACGAAGGAGCAATCATCAACTTTTGTAAGCAACAGGCAGATATGAGTAGCTGGATTTCAGAAGATAGACATTGACTGCGGACTTGCAATCTCAGACTTCCGGGCTTTCTGTCTTCTGGTCTTTTCCGGTTTCCCTTCCCTATACTTCCTCATAATTCAACTCCTTATGGAATGTTTCTTTAGAGGTAATAACCGCTATAGCGCATAATACAAATATGATAATACAGGTATAAATGCCGCCATTTACATATCCTACTCCCGGTAAGCTCCGTAAAAACTGGAACAGCAGCAACATCAGCGGAACAGCGCCACGCACCATATTAGGAATAGTTGTTGCAGCAGTAGCCCGCAAATTAGTCCCAAACTGCTCTGCTCCTATAGTTACAAATATGGCCCAGAAACCCGAGCCAAAGCCCAACGCGGCACACAAAAAATACATCAGCGCAGCGCTGCCGTTCCACTGAACGGTAAAGTACAGCACCATGCAAACGGCAGTGATGGCATAAAAAACATACAATGCCCTTTTCCGGCTCTGTAACCACTGGCTCACCAACCCGATAGAAACATCACCCACCGCCAATCCTGCGTAAGCGAACATAATAGCCTTACCGGGATCGATCTCTTCCATTATCCCAAATTCTTTTCCGAACTCTTTACTAAACGTCACCAAAATACCTATTACCAACCAGGTAGGCACACCGATCAGGATACTTTGCATATACCTTAAAAGCCGGTTACCGTTATTCAACAACATAAAAATATTACCGCGGCTCACCGCTTTCTCCTTCATATCTTTAAACATGCCCGATTCCAGTACAGATACCCGGAGCAGCAGCAGGGCAAGCCCTAAGCCACCACCGATAAAATAGCAGGTACGCCAGTGAAAATTTTCTTTGATAAAAAATGCAACTACGGCACCGGTTATTCCAAAACCAGCCACGATAGACGTGCCTATGCCACGTTTTTCTTTAGGCAGCAGCTCTGCCACCAATGTAATGCCTGCCCCCAGCTCTCCTGCCAGGCCAATACCGGCAAAAAAACGTATCCATTTATATTGCTCTACAGTTTGTACAAAGCCATTGGCAATATTACCCAAAGAGTATAGCAATATTGACCCGAAAAGCACACTGCTGCGGCCTTTTTTATCACCTACAATCCCCCATAAAATACCACCAAGCATCAGTCCGAACATCTGCCACGACAGTATACTTTCTCCATCGGTTGTGATTTGTGCGGCAGTAAGCCCCATATCTCTTAAGCTGGGTATGCGAATGATCCCGAAAAGCAGGAGATCATAAATATCTACAAAATAGCCCAGCGCCGCTACTATAACGGTAATATTAAAAACAGAGGCATTTTTCTTATTCATTTGCATTCGTTAGCTTTTAAGCTGACAGATGACTGATGGCAGATGACAGAAAACACAAGCTGTCAACAGTCAATACCCGCTGCTATCGGTTTATAAAATATTCTACGGCCAGCCTGTACCCGTCAAGCCCCAGTCCGCAGATGGTTCCGGCAGCTTTGGCGCTTACATAAGATAGTTTTCTAAACTCCTCTCTTGCATGAACATTGCTGATATGCACTTCTACTACCGGCGTTTTAATAGCTGCGATACAATCACCAATAGCAACTGAGGTATGGGTATAGGCAGCCGGGTTTAAAATAATTCCATCCACTTCGCTGGCCAGTTGCTGCAAGGCGTTCACCAGCTCTCCCTCTACATTGCTCTGGTAGTATTCGAACGAAATGGCGGGATATGTGGTTTTCAGCTTTTCAAAAAAACGCTCAAAACTATCAGCACCATAAATACCGGGCTCCCTCTGTCCCAATAAATTAAGATTAGGCCCGTTAATAATGGCTATTTTCATCTGTTTATTTTTTATATTTTTTATTATCAGATGGAATTACGCATAAAATCATCGTCGCACCGGATATAAATTACTCGATGATTTTTATGCTTCATTTCATGCTTTTTTATTTTCGTTAAAATTAAAAATAAGATCAACAGGGACTAAATATATAGTAAAACACCGAACTATATCTAAAGCACAAAAAATATTACCCTGAAAGCAAAACACTGAAGGCTGAAAGCAGGTTGCGGTTACAAATTACGGGTATTGTTGTTCCAGCTTCTTCCGTACCCGCTGCCTTCCGGTTTCCTGACTCTCATATCCACCGTGTCAGGGCTTTACCCATACAGAAAGATATTTCTTTGTCTCCTCTCGTGTGGGCATTTTGATGTTTGCGATCAGCGCTGTGCCTTTAAAGAACCTGATCTTTAAAGGTCTAAAATTATCTCTCGACCATTGCAATATTTTGTATGCTTCATGGCTTTCAGGCGCGGTCATATCCAGGTAGAAAAAACCGGCATATATACCAAGTCCCAGCCGGAGACTGTCTCCTTGAGTATGGCCTATCTGTGATACATGCAATAAACGATACGCTTCTTCGACAGGTTTATCGGAAGCGATCGTTATTTCATTAAAGTGAAAAGACCGGGAGGTACTGCACGAAAGTGCCGCAAATAAAAGCCCGCATCCCATTACCAGAGAGAATATGATCCTTTGCATAATAAGTTTAAACCTTTACAACAAATCCACTTCACGCGTGGTAGCTTCAAGCTGTCCACCGCTTTGAAGGGTGTAGACCACTTTAAACTGCGCTGCCTTTATCCCGTTTTCAGGAAGGCCGGTAAGAAAAAAAGGCAGCCCCAATCCAGTAGCACCAGTAGTACCCCTATCAGAGGACAAATAACGTAATACTTTCCAATCCTGTAAAGAAACCTCAGGGTTATTCGTTCCAAATTTATTGGTAACATCGCTGCCTGCCGGGAGATCTTTGCCAAAATCTTTCAGGGTGATAATTTTCAGGGAAACGATAGTATCGACATTTACAAATTTCAGATTTTCCGCATAAGCTGTATTGATAAAAGGCACAAAAGCGGAAGGCTGTGGTTTGTCTACCTGTTCAGGAACACCTCTGACCAAGATGACATAGTCTTCTTTTTTGACGCTGCCATCTGCCTCGCGGCTGCCGGCGCTAATACTCTTGTCGCCATTCTTTGCCTCTAACGATTTTATTTTGAAATAGATATAATGCGTGTGGCCGCCGATTATGTCGCCATCAGGGTCATTACTATTTTTTGTACAGGCAAAGAACAAACCGGGCAACCCTGTGGCAAGGCAAACCAACAGGAAGGTTTTGAAAATAAAAGATTTCATATAGAAGATTTATAAGTTGCCCATCAAGACGTATATTTATCAAAAAGCGCAACAGTGGGTTAAAAATACTTCCTATTCGCTATTTACTGCGTTGCTACCGTATAAATAAAAATATTACAGGCTTCATAAAGCTGATCATATTCCAGAACCAACGGTTCCGGTCATATCGCCTGTCGCCGCATTCAATAATGCAGGCATGATAAGCATATTTTCTAAAAATCCCGAAAGAACAGATCTGTCTCAAAAACAAAAGGGCTTTATAAGCATATACATGTCCCAATATTTCTATAATAAAGGAGTTCGGGCTAATTTTTATTGCCTGCCCATATTCCTTTTCATATGACTCCAGAATAAGAATGCATAACGTCTCCAGATCCCTGAAACTTTTGCTGATCGTATGCCGCAGCGCATAATTAGCATATAACCGAATGATGCCCTGTTTGAATCTGACTTTTAATATTTCTTCTCCAATAATAAATTCCTTATCCAATTAAAATTTTTAATCTGGCTAAATTACATTTTCTTTCCGGTTAGCAATTTCCATATACACTAATTTCTCCTGAACTATTTTTTATTTTCTTTTGCCAGAAGAAACTTCCATAATTTTTTTTCGCCTATCCTTTCTGTATTTTATGAACGGAAAATTTCATGTACGTTTGCTGTGTGCTGCAACATTTATCTATAAGCAACTATGCCATTATTGATGAGCTGGAAATAGATTTTTCCGGTGGTATGAACATCATTACCGGGGAAACAGGCGCCGGTAAATCCATTATTATTGGTGCTTTAAATTTAATACTGGGCGAAAGGGCCGACACATCGGCCCTGGTAAACAAAGAAAAAAAATGCGTGATAGAAGGTATTTTTAATGCCGAAGGGAAAAAGCTGGTCAGGAATTTTCTTACAGAGAATGACCTGGACGAGCAGCAGCAGCTGGTTATCAGGCGTGAAATTGCCACGTCAGGCAAGAGCCGCGCTTTTATCAATGATACGCCGGTAAATCTTACACAATTGCATAGCCTGAGCGAACTGCTGGTAGACCTGCACCGGCAATTGGATACCCTTTCTTTAAACGACAGCAGCTTCCAGGTAAATGTGATTGATGCACTAGCCAATACACAACAAGCCGTTTCAGGCTACAGATCAGTTTTTGCAAAATGGAGACAAGGCCTCAAAAACCTGGACAGCCTGAAGCAGCAGCAGCAACAATTTGAAAAAGAAAGCGATTATAACAGATTCCAGTTTGAAGAGTTGGAAGCATTCAACTTTAAAGAGAATGAACTGGAAGTTATAGAGTCAGAGTTAAAGATACTTTCAAATGCGGAAGGTATTAAGAGCACACTTAGCCGGGTTTATGGAGAACTATCTGAAAGCGAACATCCCATCACGCAACAATTAAAAAGCCTTGTACAGCTTTTGAGCAGCTATAGCAGCTATCACAAAGATCTGCCTGCTATTACAGAAAGACTGCAAAGCGCACAAATTGAGCTCGGCGATGTTGCGTCTGATCTGGAGCGCCTGAACAACAGCATCAGCTACGATGCTGAAAAAATAAACGAGCTGAATGAGCGCATATCTGGCGGTTACAGGCTGCAGAAAAAGCATGGGGTTCAATCTACCAACGAATTACTGGCAATACAGCAGCAGCTCGAGAAAAAACTACAGGCCGTTCTGAATATCGGCGACCAGGTTGCCGAACTTGAAAAACAGGTATCCGCATTAGAAAAAGAAGTGTTCATTACAGGTGAAAAAATATCCGCATCCAGGAAAAAACAAATTCTTGCTTTTGAAAAACAGGTAAACCAGATGCTGGCACAGGTAGGTATGCCTAACGCTGCGGTAAAGGTTTCCATATCATCGCAGCCTCCTACAGAAAGCGGGATAGATAGAATTGAATATTTATTTGATGCCAACCTGCCTGCCGTACAGGCAGGTAAAAGCGGGCAGTTCAAGCCGCTAAGTAAAGTGGCCAGCGGTGGTGAGCTAAGCCGTGTAATGCTTTGTATTAAAAGCCTGGTAGCCGAAAAAATGGATATGCCTACATTGATCTTTGACGAAATAGATACAGGTATTTCAGGTGAAGCTGCTAAACAGGTAGGCATCATTATGAAACAGCTGGCAGCGAACAGGCAGGTGATCTGCATTACCCACCAGCCGCAGATTGCCGGCAAAGCCAATGCTCATTTCTTCGTGTATAAAGAGCTGAAAGCCGATCAGGTAAAAACCAATATCAGGCAGCTGAATAAAGAGGAGCGAATAACGACCATTGCGAAAATGCTGGGAGGTGAAAAACCTACTGCGGCTGCTCTGGAAAATGCCCGTGAAATGGTACAACATTAGCACTAACAAAGGGAGTTGCAGATTGACAAACTGCGATAGCTTTCCTGCATAATGATTTTATCTAAATAATATTTATAGCCCTCTTTCTGAAAATCTCTAAGTCCATACATTGTATAAAACCACTGAGAGCACTATCTTTCATGCTGCTCTTTTTTTCCTGTTTTTCTGCAAATGCACAAAAACAGGGTACTGATGCTAATTTACAACATACCGATTCAATTGCTGCTATTACTGACTCCCTTCTCCACATCAGCAAGCAGTACGAAAAGTTAAATAAGGATTTTGTCATAAGCAGTTTCAAAGATGGGATCCGAACTGTAGAAAAACCTCTTCACTGGCAACAGAAAGACTGGCTAAAATTTTCTGTAATTATGGGCACTGTGGGCGCTGCCATGATCTTCGATAAAAAGATCCAAAGCATCGCCCTGCACAATCAAAATAATTTTTCGTATGGTATAGCCGGTATTGCAGGGCCTGTTGGCAGCAATTATAGCCTGTTGGTCTTCCCTCTTGTATATGCTACCGGACTCGCAAGTGGCAACAAACATATTGAAAGCATTGGTTTAAGAGGCAGCAAGGCTATGGCTATTTCATCCGCTATCTGTTTTGTCTCAAAAAATATCATCAGACGCAGCCGGCCCGATGCCAGCGAAACGCCATTTAACTATGCCCTGCCTTTCGGCAAACACCGGTACACTTCCATGCCATCGGCCCATACAAGTATCGCCTTTACTATAGCTACAGTGCTGGTACAGGAGTTCCCTCACGAAAAATGGTTAGCCCCGGTTGCATATTCCCTGGCATCCCTTACCGGCGTTTCACGCATTTATCATAACCGGCATTGGGCCAGTGATGTAATATTGGGCGCGGCCCTGGGCTATTTTGTAACCCGAACCGTTTATGCCATCGAACGAAAGAAATACCGCAAACGGCCAGTGTTCCGGTAATTTTACTGAACCGGTATTACAAATCAAAATCAATCCTTACTTTTACCACCTAATTTTTAACTATGGCTTATAATCTTTTAAAAGGGAAAAAAGGAATTATATTCGGCGCGCTGGATGAAAAATCCATAGCCTGGAAAACAGCGCAAAAGTGTTATGCGGAAGGTGCAGAAATTGTGCTAACCAATGCACCTGTTGCTTTACGTATGGGAACCATTAACCAGCTTGCCGAAGAATGTGGCAACGCTCCTGTAATCGGCGCTGATGTCACCAATATGGACGACCTGAAAAACCTGGTTGAAAAATCAATGGAACATTTTGGCGGAAAACTCGATTTTATCCTGCATTCGGTAGGAATGGGACTAAACGTAAGAAAAGGCAAGCATTATACTGAAATGAACTACGAGTGGAACCAGAAAACATTTGATATTTCTTCCATGAGCCTGCACAAGGTTTTAAAAACCTGCTGGGAGCTGGATGGGCTGAATGAACATGCAAGTGTGGTGGCACTTACCTACATTGCTGCACAGCGTGTGTTTCCCGATTATAACGAAATGGCTGATGCCAAAGCCTTGCTGGAAAGTGTTGCCCGGATGTTCGGTTATTATTATGGCGAAAGAAAGAAAGTGCGCGTGAACACCATTTCACAATCGCCTACACCCACCACTGCGGGCAGTGGCGTAAAAGGGTTTGACAGCTTTATTGCGTATGCCGAAAAAATGAGCCCCCTGGGCAATGCCCCTGCAGAAGCCTGTGCCGATTATGTGGCGGTTATGTTCAGCGACCTTACCAAATATGTAACCATGCAGAACCTCTTCCACGATGGCGGGTTCAGCTTTACAGGCGTTACACCAAAGGTACTGGATGCTATGACAGAAGAATAATTTGTATTTACTATAAAATATAGAATGCCCGGCAGATAACCGGGCATTCTATTATCAAATCAGCTGCAGCTTAGCCACTTTAGGATCTACTTCCACTATATCATGCTCAAAATTTAACATGATACGCCATTTTTGAAGCGTTGCCGCGCCAATAATGGCTTCCTCGCTCAAATTAGGCACTACCAAGAACTCATCAGACAGTAAAACATCATTAATATAGAAATCTAAAGCAACACGATACTTCACCTCTATAAAAAGACCTTCGCTTGCCGTAGCCAGCTTTCTGATCCTTCCCAACGGCTGCAGATCAGCAATACCTTCCACCATATCAGGATTTATACACGACAGGTTAGCGCCGCTATCAAATAGCGTGTAAAGCATTTTCTCTTCTTTGGAGCCAACAAATAACAAGGGTACTTTTATTACACGCATTGTAGCATCTTTCTATAAAGTTACAGTTCTGTGTAACATAGTCAGACCATGTTACAATCCATAAAACTTTATCGCGTTCCCTCCGTAAAAAGCCCTCTTCTCGTTTTCAGAAAACGAGGCAAAATAACTATCTACAATCGCCTTCATCTTTTTGTATGAAGCAGCTACCAGGCAAACCGGCCAGTCGCTGCCGTACATTATACGTTCAGCGCCGAAAGCCTCCACCACTGTATCCAGGTAAGGGTTAAAATCTGCCGGTTTCCATTTTTTCCATTCAGTCTCGGTGACCATACCGCTTATTTTACAGTACACATTAGGCAGCTGGCCTATGGCCTGTATATCCTGTTTCCAGCCATCTACTTTGCTATCCTTTATATAGGGTTTGGCAATATGGTCGATCACAAATTTCTGGTTGGGGAAAGCTGTTGCCAGCTTCTTTGCATATTTCAGCTGGTCGGGGAAGATGAGGATATCGTAAGTGAAATGGTACTTTTCTAACAGGCTGATGCCATTCATAAATTTTTTTCTTAACATCAGCGCCCTGTCCTTCTCGCCCTGCAATACATGGCGAAAGCCTTTCATTTTCGGGTAATAACTATAATGCGCCAGCTTATCCTCAATATTCTTTGCCTGCAAATCTACCCAGCCTACCACACCTTTCACAAAATCGTTTTGCATAGCGTTGGTCAGCTGAAAAAGATTCTCTACTTCCGATTGATCGCTTTGTACTACCACACAGCCTTCTATTTCATTCTGATCTAAAACAGGTTTCAGATCTTTGGGCAAAAAATCGCGCTGTATTTTTTTCATGGAATCATCAATCCACGAATCGCGAACGGGATCAAATACCCAAAAATGCTGGTGGGCGTCTATTGTATGGGCCATATTTGCTTGATTATTGAACAGTATTTATTGAATATTTTGCCTACAAATATCGTAGTAGTCCATTTCGTTCTATCGTACATTTCGTTTTTATCGCTAAAAGCGATAGAATAAGTGCTCGAGACGAGGGCGTCTCGAACAGCTACTGTAAACCATTGTTCATTATTATAGCAATTTAAAAATAGTCCATGGGCTATAGTCAATGGGCTACAAGCCTACCTGCTCCACGCCACGCAGGTCTGGCTTGAGGTTCCCAACCCGTCAATGCCTAATTCAATTACGTCGCCGGGTTTAAGGTAAACCGAAGGGCTGAATCCCATGCCTACACCAGCCGGGGTTCCGGTAGATATTACGTCGCCGGGTAAAAGCGTCATGAACTGGCTTACATAGGCAATAACATAAGGCAGCTTAAAAATAAAATTGGCAGTAGTACCATCCTGCATGGTTTGTCCGTTCACTTTCAGCCACAGGCGCAGGTTATCAGGATCTGCAATTTCATCTTTAGTAGCAAGGAAAGGCCCAAGCGGAGCAAAGGTATCGCAGCCTTTTCCTTTATCCCAGGTACCGGCACGCTCCAGCTGGAACTCGCGTTCGCTTACATCGTTGTGCAACACATAGCCCGCTACATGATCCATTGCCTCAGCTTCTTCTACGTAACTGGCTTTTTTGCCGATCACAACGGCCAGTTCCACTTCCCAGTCTGTTTTTACAGAATTCCGGGGGATGATAACATTATCGTTAGGACCGCATAAAGAAGTGGTAGACTTCATGAAAATGACCGGTTCGGCAGGAATGGTAGCGCCGGTTTCCTTCGCATGGTCGGCATAGTTCAGTCCAATGCACAGTATTTTGGATGGGCGGGCCACAGGGCTGTCCAGCCTTTCCTCTTCATTTACCACAGCAAGTTTTCCCTTATTGTCGTTTACAAACTTTTGCAGCCGTACAAGGCCAGCATTTTCAAAAAAAGCCTCATTGTAGTCTTCTCCAAAAGCAGAAGTGTCATATTTTACACCATCAATAATAACTCCCGTTTTAATATTGCCGGGTTGGCCGTAACGTATCAGTTTCATGTTTTATTCCTTTGTCATGGTGAGCTTGACGAACCATGATGTTATAATGAAAACGCCCTTCGTCTTCCGATAGATCGGAACAGGGCGACATTTGTATTTAATTATTCAATTTAATAAATCCCCCATCAATCGGGTAATCGCAGCCGGTAATAAATGAAGCTTCATCACTGCACAAATAAAGTATCAGGGCTGCGATCTCATCGGGCTTAGCCATACGGCCAATAGGCTGGGTTTGCGATAGCTTCTCAAACATTTCAGCTTCCCTCCCCGGATAGTTTTTAGCTAAAAAACCATCTACAAAAGGCGTGTGCACCCTTGCCGGAGAAATACAATTGCAGCGGATATGATCTTTTATGTAATCTTTTGCGGTGGATAGCGTCATAGCAAGCACGGCTCCTTTGCTCATGCTATAGGCAAACCTGTCGGGTATACCTACGCTCGATGCAATAGAAGCCAGGTTCAGGATCACTCCGCCACCGTTTCTTTTCATTAACGGGATGGCTGCATAAAGGCTGTTATAAACACCTTTTACATTTACATTAAAAACTTTATCGAAATCTTCGGCAGCAGTGGTTTCTACTTTGCCAATATGAGAAATACCCGCACTGTTTACCAGTATATCAATACTACCGGCAGTACTATAAGCCATAACTACTTCGTGCTGATCAGCTACATTTACAGGCAGTGCAGTAGCATTGCCCCCGGCGGCTTTAATGGCTGTTACTGTTTCTTTTGTAGCTTCTTCATTCAGGTCTGCTACAAATACATGAGCACCTGCTTTACCAAATAAAAGGCAAACAGCTTTGCCTATGCCGCTGCCACCGCCGGTTACAATCGCTTTTTTATTATTTAACTGAAACATTATATTTTTTACAGAACCTGAAAGATACTAAAATGATTCTTCTAAACTTAAAATCCAAGCACGAAAAAAGCTGTTGCAATAAACAACAGCTCCAGGTAGTTTTACTAATTTCTTAGCTAAACAAATCTTTTATTTTATCAAAAAATCCCTTCTCACTTTTTTCTGGTTGGGGTTTCAGGTTGGGAGAGCCGGAAAGCTTTTCCAATGCGCCTCTTTCCTCATCACTTAAATGCTGGGGCGTCCATACACTAACATGAATCAGCTGATCGCCCTTTTCATAGTTAGCATGTACATTAGGAAATCCCTTGCCCTTCAGTCTGAATATTTTCCCGCTTTGTGTCCCTGCCGGTATCTTTATTTTCGCTCTTCCATCAATGGTAGGCACTTCCGCATTTGTACCAAATACGGCATCTGTAAAGGAAATATGAAGGTCGTAAACAACATTTAGCCCTTCACGCTGCAATTCGGTATGCGTTTCTTCTTCAATCAAAACAATCAGGTCTCCGGGCATGCCTCCGCGCTCACCGGCATTTCCCTTTCCGCCAATGCTCAGCTGCATGCCTGCCTGTACGCCAGGCGGCACATCAATAGAAATGGTTTCCTCGCCATAAACCCTGCCACTGCCTTTACAATGAGGGCATTTAGAAGTAATAGTAGTACCCTCACCATTACAATCAGGACAGGTGGTCACCGTTTGCATTTGCCCCAGGAACGTATGCTGTACTCTTCTTACCTGGCCGCTCCCCTGGCAGGTGGTACAGGTTTGTACGCTGCCCCTGTCTTTAGCCCCGTTCCCGCCGCAGGTATTACAGGTGGTATATTTTTTTACTTTAATATTTTTAGTAACGCCTTTAGCTATTTCCTCGTAATTCAATTTAAGCTTTACACGAAGGTTGCTGCCACGTACACCACGCGCCCGCTGAGCGCCACTTCTTGCCTTTCCGCCGCCAAAAAAACTGCCAAAAATATCATCACCGAAAACATCTCCAAACTGACTGAAGATATCTTCCATATTCATACCGCCACCAAAGCCCCCACGTCCTGCACCACTTAAACCGGCATGGCCAAACCGGTCATACTGGCCGCGCTTATCCGCATCGCTTAATACTTCGTATGCTTCTGCTGCCTCCTTAAACTTCTCTTCAGCGGCCTTATCTCCAGGATTTCTATCCGGGTGATACTGCATAGCCACTTTACGGTATGCTTTTTTGATCTCCTCAGCAGTTGCGGTTTTGGATATACTTAATATTTCGTAAAAATCTCTTTTTGCCATACTCTTATTTTCCTACTACCACTTTTGCATGGCGTATAATTTTATCGTTCAGATAATAGCCTTTTACAATCTCATCTATTACTTTACCCACCAAATCCGCTGACGGAGCAGGCACTTCAGTAAGCGCTTCATGAAGATCGGGATCAAATTCATGTCCAACTGATTCCATTGGTTTTAGGCCTTTTGATTGCAGCGTATTTCTAAGCTTACCAAATATAAGCGAAATTCCTTCCTTCAGCTTTTCATCATTGCTGGCTTCTAACGGCCCGGTTGCACGCTCTACATCATCCAGTACGTCCAAAAGTGAAACGACCACATCCTTACTGGCGATTTGTGAAAACTCATCCCGTTCTTTCCTGGTCCTCCTTCTGAAATTATCAAATTCAGCAGCCAGCCTCAGGTACTTATCCTTGCTTTCGGCCAGCTCTGCTTTTAAAGATTCCAGTTGGTTCTCTTCTACAGGATCATTCAGGTGCTCCGTGCCACTCAGGTTTTCATCGGCATTGATGTTTAATTCATCCTGATCTGAAAAATTATCATTGTTTACATTCATCATATCATTATTTGTTGACAAAACTAAGCATGACAATAATATTGCCAATGAAAAAATGAGGACAAAATGTCTGTTTTCCTGGCAAACAACCGGCTAATAATAAACTTATGAGATTTTGTTCAGTCATTTATATTATTTTCACTTACTGATTTATCTGTATGAAAAATATTTTCTTACTCATCCTGGGTGTAATGTCCGCCACCCTCCATTCTATCTCCCAAAACATTGATAATAAACTAATTGAGTGGACAAAGATCAATCCGGTGGAAAAATTATACCTGCAACTGGACCGTGAAAGCTATTTTTCGGGGCAAACGATCTGGTTTAAAGGGTATTTTATGAGCAATTTTGTTCCTTCCGGCAAAAGTTCTACCCTGTATGTCGAGCTGGTGAATAACCGATCAGATATTATTGTACGCGGCATTTTCCCCGCTTATTTAAGCACTACTCTCGGACAGTTAGACGTGCCCGAAAACACACCCGCCGGAACCTACCAACTGAGAGCCTATTCTCCCCTGATGATGAATCAGCCCGGTTTTATCTTTTATAAACGCATCACTATTTCCGGAAAAGAGGCCAGAAAGAAAGAGATAAGCCCTTCCGGGAATAACAACCAGCTCCTGTTTTTCCCCGAGGGAGGGAATATGATCTCCAACCTGATGAATGTAATAGCTTTTAAGGCAACTGATAAGAACGGATTGCCCATGAATATAACGGGTGAAATAATGAATAATACAGGAGCGGTAATCACTACTTTTAAAACAATGCACGATGGTATGGGATCTTTTCCTCTCCTGCCCATTGAGGGAGACAGTTATTTTGCAACTATTGCGGGATCGGAAGAAAAATACCCTTTACCACAACAAACAAAAAACGGTATCCTATTCAGCGTAAGAAGTACAGCACAGGGAAAACAGTTCAGGATACAAACGGGCAGCGATGAACCAGCCTTTAAACCGGCTTATATGATAGGCCAGATGGAAAATGAAATAATGTTCAGGCAGCCCTTCAGGGATGGCAAAAAAGAGATCAACGGCTTGATCCCAACAAATAATTTTTACTCCGGCATATTGCACCTTACCGTTTTTAATAAAGACGACATGCCGCTGGCCGAACGTATCACTTTCATTGATAACAGGGATTATATACTGCCCGGAGAGTTACGGGTTGATACCCTGGATACAGATGCCAGAAAGCGGAACCACTTTTCAATTTTGCTGCCAGATACGGTTATAGGTAATTTTTCTATTTCGGTAACCGATGCTGATTATGAGAACGAAACCACCAGGCCGCAGAATATATACTCCTGGTTTTTACTGAACAGCGATATAAAAGGTTACGTACACAATCCTTCTTATTATTTTAGCTCCGAATCAGAAATGGTAAAGAACACTATAGACCTGGTGATGATGACCAATGGCTGGACGCGTTTTAAATGGACAGATGTGGCGCAGAATAAATTGCCGCCACCCCGGTTTAAAGATCCCGGATATATCAGCCTTAAAGGCCGGGTCATGATCGAAGGTACTAAAAAGCCATTGGAGAATAAGGACATCATAGTGATGATGCGCCCCGTAGATTCTACCCTGGGTAAAAATAGTGTTTCCCGGTTTATGCATACAGACTCATCAGGATATTTCAATATAGATTCGATGATTTTTTATGATAAAATGAGGATCCTGTTTTCAGATGTACGGGGCAAAAAAAGTAAATTTATTACTGTGAAGCTTGATGGCGATTCATTGACCAGGAAATATAATATCCCACCTATTACATTACCTTTTGACAGCAGCGAAACTGTAAATACAGCTAAAATGATGAGCGCTTATAATGATTACAACAAAGCTGCAGGCCTTACACTTGAAAATGTTACGGTAAAAGCGAGGCAAAAAACAGAACAGGAAAAGCTTGATGAACAATATGCGAGCGGGCTGTTCGCGGGGGGCATCAACGGCCGTACCCTGGATCTGAGAAATGAAAATTATTCAGGTAGTATTTTTCAGTATTTACAAGGCAGGATAGCAGGCCTGACGGTTTCAGGAACCCCGGGCAACTATGTGCTAAGCTTCAGGGGAGGCGGCTTTGGGGGAAGTAATGTTTCGCTTTTTCTTGACGAAATACCTACAGATGCTTCTATGATAGAATCTATTTCCGTTAACGAGATAGCCATGGTAAAATTACTTCCCAATTCTGTTGCAACTCCCGGCGGAGGTACGGTGCTGGCCATTTATATGAAAAAAGGGATTGAACTGAGCGCCTCGCTGGAATCTCCTACCGATATCATTACTTATAATGGATATACGGTTGTAAAAGAGTTTTACAATCCCGATTATGATAAACAGCCTGGTAATGAAAAGGCCGACAACCGGTTAACTATGGCATGGTATCCTACTATATTTGTGGCAGATGTAAATCCTAAAATACCAGTGATATTTTACAACAACGACCGCACTAAACGTTTTAAAATAGTGGCAGAAGGAATAACAAAAGACGGCCGGATGCTGATGATCGAAAAATTTATAGAGCCGAAGGCTCCATAAATGCGCATCATTTTTGTGTAAATACATTGTTAAATGCATCCTTTAAAAGGGAATACCGAAAACCCGGCTTCCCGTTTTTTTGTAATGTATTTATACACAATGACTATTTTAAAACATATATGTCTTTTATTTTTGACGGGTGGCCTTTTTACCGGGATCCATGCACAATCCCCCGATCAAAAACTTGAATCGTGGCACCACAGTAACCCTGTCGAAAAGATATATCTGCACCTTGACAGGAAGGATTATTTTGCAGGGCAAACCATCTGGTTCAAAGGTTATTTTATGTCTGACTTTTTGCCTTCGGCGAGAAACTCCACCTTGTTTATAGAGCTTATTAATCCCGGTGGCCATATTATTGCTAAAAAAGTATTGCCTGTTTTTGGTGGCATCACTTACGGGCAGTTAGATATACCTGATACTGCCACAACCGGAACTTACCGGCTCAGGGCCTATACCCCTTTAATGCTGAACCATAATAAGGATTATTTATACAGCACGCCAATCCGTATTTACGGCAGAACCTCAAAGATAAAAGAAACAGGCCTTAACAAAGTTTCCTTATCTTTTTTCCCCGAAGGTGGAACCCTGTTGGCCGGAGTAGAAAATAATATTGCTTTTAAAGCCACCGACAACAGAGGATTGCCGGTAAATATATCAGCCGATATAAAAGATAATACCGGAACTGTTATAATACAGGCAAAAAGTATACACGACGGTATGGGTACGTTTCAGTTAACCCCTCAGACCGGTAAAACATATATTGCGGAGTTTAATAACAGCAGCACTCCCTTACCACCAGCTGTAGAAAAGGGGCTTTCCATCAGGGTTACCCCTTCAACAGGGAGCTTACCATACACTTTTCATACATCTGGGGAAAGCAGCTTTACCCCTGCTTACCTTATCGGGCAAATGCAGCATAAAATAATACTAAAGGAGCCACTTGGTAGTAGTACCGGAGGCAACATCAACACTTCAACCTTCCCTTCAGGAGTGTTGCAGCTTACCTTTTTTAACAAAGAGGGCATGCCTTTGGCCGAACGCCTTGTATTGATCAATAATAAGGAATATAAGGTGGATGCCAGCCTGAACCGGCAAAAGATAAACATAAAAGCAAGAGGATTGAACCAGTATATCATTGAACTGAACCAACCCGTAGCGGGTAATTTTTCGGTATCGGTAACAGATGATCTTTTCAATGAGCCTGGATTACGCAAAGAAAACATCCTTTCTTCCCTGTTGCTTACCAGCGATATTCCGGGTTATGTGCATAATCCTGCATTTTATTTTACCGAGGATGAGAATACCAAAAAAGCGGCAGACCTGGTAATGCTTACCAATGGCTGGCGGCGCTTTAACTGGAAAGAAGTCGTACAAAATAAACTGCCCCTGCCGGTATATAACGACCCGGGTTATATTTCTCTGTCGGGTAAGGTAAACGTGCGTGGCTCCGGGAAAAGTTTTGCCGAGCGTGACCTGCTGATCTGGGTGGCCACTTCAGATTCGGGCCGTGCCCTGCAAATGGTAAAAACTGATGCCGAAGGACGTTTCAAAATGGATTCGATAGTATTTTTTGATAAAGCAAAAGTGTTATTCAGTGATATAATGGGTAATAAAAGCCGATTTATCACTGTAAAGCTGGATACTGATTCGTTATACCAGACCTATAACCTGCCTGCACTACACATGCCCGCTGCTGTAAACACTAATACCTCGCTTGCTAATAATATGCAATCGGCCTTTTCCAGCTATACAAAGGGCAGTGGAGTTTTGCTGGACAATATTCATATTGAAGGACGAAGGCTTACTTTAGAAGAGCTGGAAAAAAAATATATGAGCGGGCTGTTTGCTGGAAATATAAATGCAAGAACCATCAACCTGACCGGCCAGTTTATTCCCCAAATGAATATTTTTGAATGGCTAACAGGACGTGTTGCCAGCTTAAATGTGCAGAGAAAAGGTTTTGAAGATTACAGGTTGTATTTCAGGCAGCAACCGGTACAGTTATTTCTCGATGAAATGCCAATGCAGGATGCAGGCTTCATATCAGCCATTCCACCCAATCAAATTGCCTTAATAAAGATATATCCGCAGTTTATCGGTGCCCGCGGTAACAGTCCTGCCATTGCTGTCTATACCAAACGGGGTGATGATCTGAATGAAGAAATGGAAAGCACCGGAGATATTGTGGATTACGATGGATACAGCATTATCAAAGAATTTTACAGCCCCGATTATTCCACCCCTCCTGATATAGATTACCGCGACAACCGCCTTACTTTGTTCTGGCAGCCGGAGGTAATTACAGATACGGCCAACGCGTCAATACCAGTTCATTTTTACAATAACGACCGCACTAAAAAATTCAAAGTCATTGCCGAAGGTATTACTAAAGATGGTAAACTTTTAATGCTCGAAGAAACGGTAGAATAGGCGTACCTGCACCACCGGTCGTTACAATTATTTTAGCTTTACAATCCGGCAAATGTTATGGATATTTGCACCTCTTTATTTTAATACATGTCACCAAACAATATCATATTAGCCATTGAATCCAGCTGCGATGAAACATCAGCTGCCGTTTGTGCAAACGGGAAAATACTATCCAACAATATAGCCACACAGGCCATGCACGCACAATATGGCGGCGTTATTCCCGAGCTGGCATCGCGCGCGCATTTGCAAAATATAGTGCCGGTTGTAGACGTAGCGCTGCAACAGTCAGGGAAGACACTGGAACAACTGGATGCTATCGCTTTTACACAGGCACCAGGATTAATAGGATCGTTATTGGTAGGTGCCGAATTTGCCAAATCTTTAGCGCTGGCCCTGAACAAACCCTTAATAGCGGTAAATCACATGCAGGCGCATGTTTTAGCGAATCTCATCCCCGACAGGAAGCCTGCTTTTCCTTTTTTATGTTTAACGGTTAGCGGCGGTCATACACAAATTGTACTTTGCAAATCTCCCGTAGAAATGGAAATTATCGGAGAAACAATTGATGATGCTGCAGGAGAAGCATTTGACAAGTGTGCCAAATTGCTGGGCCTTCCTTACCCCGGCGGGCCTTTAATTGATAAATATGCCAGAGAAGGCGACCCCGATCGCTTCCGGTTTCCTGAGCCTAAAATACCGGGATACAACTTCAGCTTCAGCGGATTAAAAACAGCGATCCTTTACTTTTTAATGAATGCAGGAAAAAGCCAGGTATATAAAGAAGCGTTTACAGCAACCGAAGATGAGAAAAAGCAATTCATTGAAGCCAACCTTACGGATATATGTGCTTCTGTTCAGAAACGGATCATTACTATTTTATTAAATAAGTTCAGGAAAGCAGCAGAGGATGTGGGTGTAAAAGACATTTGCATTGCCGGGGGCGTTTCGGCCAATAGTGGGCTGCGCAAAGCTTTTACTGAACTGGGTGAAAGGAACGGATGGAACACTTTTATCCCCGAATTTCAATATTGTACGGACAATGCAGGAATGATCGCTATTACGGCCTATTACAAGCTGCTTAATAAAGATTTTACCTCATTATCGGTGCAGCCGGCAGCCCGGGGATTTGAATGAAGATGGGCTATTATTCATCTGAAAGAAAATAAGAGCTAAATAATCTAATGTAAAGTTAACCGTGAGTGGTGAACAGTGAGTAGTGAGCAAAGCCCCTGAATATGCAGTATTCACTCACCTGTCTGGCGTCAGGTAATTTACCTAAAATACGACAACTTGCAATTAACATAACACTAATTACCAAACCCTGATAGTTAAGTCCATTGTTTAACGTCTAACATCTCAATCTATTGCCTAATCCTTATTTTCAATTTAAGCAGTTCACTATTCACCACGATCAGTGTAGTATGAAAGTAACTACCGACTCCTGCCTGTTTGGAGCATGGGCTGCTAACGATATCGAAACAACCGGTACACCGCTCCGCCTGCTCGACATTGGAAGCGGCAGCGGTTTACTCAGCTTAATGCTGGCGCAGCAAATCCATGCCAGCATTGATGGCGTTGAATTACAGGAAAACGATTACCGCCAGTCGGTAAAAAACATAAGCGCCTCTCCCTTTTATAACCGGGTACAGGTATTTAACGCAGATGCACGATCTTTCAGCTATACCCAAAAATATGATCGTATCATAAGCAATCCTCCTTTTTATGAAAGCGATCTGAAAAGCAGCGTAAAAGGGAAAAATATTGCCCATCATGATGATGGTTTAAAGCTGAATGAACTTATCCCATTAATTGAAAAACTATTACAGCCCGGAGGCGCATTTTACTTATTATTACCTGCAAGAAGACAGGAAGAGATACAGGATATAATAACCGGAGGGCGTTTATTTATCAACAAGGTTGTTTTTGTAAAGCAAACCGAGAACCACACTCCTTTCAGAATTATGCTCAAAGGCTCTTTTAGTAAAACCGGTATAGCAAGCCGGGAAATAGTTATTAAAAAGGGTAACATTTATACTGATGAATTTAACCGGCTGTTACAACCATATTATCTTGATAAAGAGGTTTGAACTTTTACCTTTTCACCTCTACCTCTTTTTTACGGAAAACCAGTATCCGTTTTATTAAATCCAACGGTAAGGGTTTATCATGCGGAAACTGAATGGCAGACTTTGACACTTTCATTCCCATCAAATCATTTTCAAACCCCTCTAAAAATGCTTCGCTCCACGGGCTTGATAAAGTGAGGTGCTTTGGAAATGCGCAATAGTAAATCAAGAATTGCTTACCGATTTTGAAAGCAGGTATCTGGTAGCTGATCACCTCTTCTGCTTCGGGCATTATTTGATGCACCAGTTTACGAATAGCCTGCATTTTTTTCAGCACATCACCTGTAAATGTACTTTGATATTCGTCAATCGTTTTAAAATTTGTTTTTGCCATTGTTTTGAATTTTTTGATTGTATAAATATGGCACTGCAAGGATAATACCTACCACGATTGGCATTAAAATAAAAACGGCATTTTTATCTACCGCCATATGGCTGATGACGGCAAATACCAGGTTGAACGTCAGTCCCGCATACGCCCATTCTTTTAGCTTGGGGTGCAACCGGGGAGTGATTAAAGCCGTTGCGCCCAATACTTTGCAAATAATAAGTGCATAAACCCAGGGGGTTTGTGCCTGCATTGACGTATCCCGGCGCGAAAAGCAGTGTACTCAAGGGCATCAATCCTTCCCAAAGAAAAATAACAACGGTAGCTGTGCAGAAAATAATTTTTTGCTTTTTCATTACAGTAAAATTTTAACCGTTCGCATTTTTGTTGTAATTAAGCACCCAGTGGTTACCGAATTTGTCCGTAAGGCTACCAAACAATACACCCCAAAAATTTTCTTCTAGCGGATGACTGGCAGTTCCGCCTGCTGAAAGTTTTGCATAGCAATCTTTAATTTCTTCTTCACTGCTGCAATTTAATGAAAGCAAAACGCTGTTGCCTTTTATCAAACCCTGCTCACTCACCATATCAGAAGCCATCAGCAACAGTGCCTCTTTGGAAAGTGTAGCATGCACAATGCAGTTTTTCATTCGCTTCGGCATTTTTGCTGACAATGGCGATTCACCAATGGTTTGAAAGGTAAGCTCACCGCCCAGGCATCCTTTGTAGAATATCATTGCCTCCCGGCAGTTGCCATTGAATGTGAGATATGAATTTATTTGTGCCATTTATTTCTTAATTAGTCTTTTTTGGCATTTGATCTTTACGCATCCGGAATATTGGGCTCTGTTAATTTTTTCAATTTCTCTAATGATTCCTGCCAGCCTAAATAGCACATTTCAGCCGGTATCACATCGGGTATGCCTGTTTGCGTAATATGCAATGCTGTTCCGCAGCTTACCGTTGTTAATTGTACGGTTGTGATCATTTCGCCGGGCAAATTGGGATCATCAAATTTATCCGTGTATTTTAATGACTGATTGGGTACAATTTCCAGGTATTCGCCGCCAAACGAATGCGCATTGCCTGTTGTAAAATTGGTAAAGCTCATTTTGTACATACCCCCTGCTTTAAAATCGAATTGATGGACTTTGCATACAAATCCATAAGGCGGCAACCAGCTTGCCATTGCATCGGCATCAGCAAATGCACGAAATACTTTCTCGGCGGAAGCTGTTAAAACCCTGTGTAAGGTCACTTTGTTCTTTTCCATTTTCTTTAATTTTTAGTTATTTATCTTTCTCTCACTGATTTCATTAATGAACACGGATAAAAACATCCGTGCTTTTCTGAGTTATCTGTGAGCATCATTTTTTTTTAAATATATTGTATCAATTATTTTCGATTATCTGTTTCAGCTTTTCCAATACTTTCGGCCAGGTTTCGTTGAAATAATCGAAATAATCATCGGCCGTTTCTAAGTCTACGGTAAGGTCCGTTACTCCGTTATTTTCCTCAAAAGTATAATTTTCAAAACCGCCTGCCCATTGCGCTGCCTGTTCGCCTGATGTGATTTCTTTGTCTCCGTCCAATATTCCGTTATGGCAAATCGAAACAAAACGGTTGGGAATATGCTCCGCTATTTCACTGACCATTCCTCCCTTTTTACCGTCTTCACCTGTACCAACGAAAAGGATTTTAGAGCCTTTTTCCCAGCTTCCCTCGTAGGTGGAAGTGGGGTTAAACCCGGCTGTCCACGCTTCGTAATCAGCTTTGCTGTCTAATCCGAGCATTATGCGGTACACTTTACCTACAGGTGCTTTGATGCGCGTTTTGAATTGTAATTTTTTCATTTTTTTAAATTTTAATTCCTTCCCGTGCCATTTTTGATTGTCTCTTTTCAATCATTTTTGTGGTTTGTAGCTTAAAACAATTTTCCCTCCCGGATAAAGCTTTGATGCTATGGGAGTAAATTTCTGTATCCTGTCTGGCGAGTTAAAAATAGTCATACCGTTGCCCATGGCTGTTGGATTTACAATAAGATGATACTCGTCAATGAGCTCTTCCTCTATCAGTGATGAAACAAAATCTGCACCGCCAAAAACCAGGATGTCTTTTCCTTCTCGCTTTTTTAAATTGGCTATTTCTTCTGCCAGGTTTCCTTTTGCCAAATTAGTGTTGTTCCAGGGTGATTGGTTAAGGGTATTGGTAAAGACAACTTTTCGGATATCTGCTATTTTTTTTGCAAAGGGATGAGCAGGATTCTGCGCTGCTTCATGCTCCCAATATTTTATTATACTTTCCGCCGTCTTTCTGCCAAGCAATAGTGTGTCCGAGGTATCAAGCATTGTATTGAGAAACGCTGTAAATTCGGTATCAGGGTTCCATGTCATCCAATCGCTTTCGCCATTTAAGCCACCAACATATCCGTTGATGGTCGTTTGCATTTGCAACTTTACTTTTTTCATTGTATGGCCTTTTAATAATCTTCAATTATGATTTTTCTCTGCTTCATCATTACCTCGAACGAATCGGGCTTGCTCATCAGCTCGTTTAAATTTTCAGGAAGTACCTGCCATCTAAGCCCGTATTTATCGATGCACCAGCCGCATTGCGATTCTTTACCCTCATTGGTGAAATAATCCCAATAACGGTTTATCTCCGGCTGGTCTTTACAGTTAATGATGAACGAAACGGCATCATTCAACAGATGATGTTCGTTTTCTGTGCTCATAAAAACATACTTCATACCGAAAATTTCAACGTTGCACAGTTCGGTATTTCCACTGGGCGTGTTGCCAAGCGGTATGATTTCTTCTGACTGAAAGTCTTGTCCGAAAACATTTTGATAATAGGTAATTATATTAGCGAGTGTTCCGCCATCGGCAGTAAACCAGAGGTTGGGAACTATTTTTTGTACATTCATAAAATTGGATTTTATTGTTACAGATTTTACTGTTGCGGAAATTTGCTCATATCCATATAAAACACTTCCCAGGTGTGCCCGTCAAAATCTTCTATGGTTCGTTGCTGCATAAAGCCATAATCTCTTATTTCATTAGGCTCAATACCGCCTGCGGCAAGCCCTTTTTCCATTGTTTCATTTACCTGGTCTAAACTTTCCAATGAAAGAGAGAATAGCGCTGCAATTCCGTTTTTCGTATCCGCAATAGGTTTGTCCGTAAAGGTCTTAAATTTTTCATGCGTCAGCAGCATTACAAAAATGCTGTCGCTCCATACCATACATTTTGCTGTATCGTCTGAAAACTGAGGATTATTTGAAAAACCCAGGGCGGTGTAAAAGCTCATTGATTTGTCGAGGTCTTTTACTGCCAAATTGATGAATACCTGCTTCATTTTCTCTTATTTAAATGGTAAATAATAATTTGCCTGAACTAATAATACAAAGATGCAACGGATATGTAGATATTACGATGTGCATAAATGACAACTAAAGGGTGATTTACGACAAACTTTACTTTATCTTTATAACCGTAACTGTCTGAACTATGATTTCTGTGATTAAATGATTTTTATGATTGATGAAAGGTATAAATATTCGGAACTGACATCCCGAATAATTGGTTGTGCAATGACTGTTCATAAAACATTGGGCAACGGATTTCAGGAAGTCATTTATCAACGGGCGTTGGCAATCGAAATGCGATTGGCGGGCATTGCCTTTCAACGCGAATACGAGATGCCCATATATTACCGGGAGGAACAGATTGGGACAAGAAGGGTTGATTTTCTGGTTGAGGCTCTTGTTTCCGTAGAGTTAAAAGCTATCACAAAATTAGAAGATGTGCATTTTGCACAAGCCATTAATTATTTGGAAGCATACAATCTGGAAATTGGCTTACTAATAAATTTTGGAGAAATGAGCCTAAACTTTAAACGGTTGACCAATAAAAAATTCAAATCTGCGTAATCATAAAAAATCAAACAAATCATAGCTCAGACGAAATGAAGAATGTAAGCATACTTGTTCCCGAAAATTCGGTAATGCAGGCCATAGCCGATCCACAATACTTGTTTTCGGCAGTAAACCAATTTATGGCAGTATCGGGTAAAAAGCCATTATTTAATGTGCAATTGGTAGGCTTAAAAAAAGAAGTAAAAATTAATGATGGCTACTTTTCTATCAATACTTCACAGCTTTTGAAAGATGTAAAGAAAACAGATCTGATCATCATCCCGGCCTTGCTTGGGGATATGAAAACTGCTATTAAAGCCAACAGGAAAATCCTGCCCTGGATAAAGGATCAATACAACAATGGGGCAGAAGTTGCTTCACTTTGTGTAGGCGCATTCTTATTGGCTTCTACGGGCCTGCTCGATGGTAAAAAGTGTTCAACGCATTGGGGGTTTCAAAACGAATTTCGTGAAATGTTTCCCTGCGTAGAAATAATAGACGGCAGTATTGTTACCGAAGAACATGGTCTTTACTCAAGCGGTGGCGCTATGTCTTACTGGAACTTATTGCTGTACCTGGTAGAAAAATATACCGACAGGCAAACGGCCATACTGGCTTCCAAATACTTTGCTATTGACATCGATAGAGATAGCCAGGCAGCTTTTGCTATGTTCCAGGGACAGAAAAATCATACGGATGAAGCTATAAAACAGGCACAGGAATTTATTGATAAAAATCTCCAGGAAAAAATTACGATTGAAGAACTGGCAGCATTGGTTTCGTTAGGCAGGCGAAGCTTTGAGAGGCGGTTTAAAACGGCTACTAATAATTCCGTGCTGGAATACATCAACAGGGTTAAGATTGAGTCTGCCAAACGAAGCTTTGAATCGAGCCGGAAAAATATTAACGAAGTAATGTACGATGTGGGTTATACAGACACAAAAGCGTTTCGGTCTATCTTTAAAAAAATCACAGGTCTTACACCTGTTGAATATCGTAACAAGTACAATAAAATGACGGTCGTATAATGCGGTTCTTCATCAAGCCGGGATTATAAAAGACAGTTACAACCCTATCTTCTTACCCATTGAAACTGCTTTATAAATAGCTTCAATAATTTTCAGGTCGCGCAGGCCTTCTTCACCGTCTACCGGTATTACGGGCTGTTTACCATCCAGTATAATAGCGGCCATTTCATCCATCTGTACTGTCTGGTGCACTACAACCGGCGCATTAATTTCTCCTTTATTTGTGCGGCCTTTTATAGGCCCATAGCCTGTTGAAGGCTGCATTTCTGCAAATCCTTTTTCGCCATTCAGAAAAAAACGATCCAGGTTATTCATATTATACGATGAGAGGCAGGAAGCTACGGCACCACTTTTAAACCCAAACTGAAATTGTATGGTTTCATCCACACCCAACCTGAACTTTTCTGTATCGGTTTTCGTTTCCTGCGCTGTTACCCAAACAGGCTCTTCGCCAACCATATACCGGCAACCATTGATCGCATAAATACCAATATCCATAAGAGAACCGCCACCCGCCAATGCCATGTTAAGCCTCCATTGCGACGGGTCGCCGATCCGAAATCCACAGAGCCCCTGGAAAAACCTGATAGCGCCCAATTCACCTTCATTACGCATACGCACGACCTCGAGTGTAGTAGGTTCAAAGTGCATACGGTAACCTACCAGCAAATGTACATTGGCCTTTTTACAGGCATCCATCATTTCATGGCCTTCTTTAACGCTGATAGCCATCGGCTTTTCACAGATCACATGTTTGCCGGCCCGGGCAGCTCTTACAGTATTATTGCAGTGAAGTGCATTCGGTGTAGTTACATATACCGCATCAATATCCGGATTGTTCCTGATGCTATCAAAGTTCTGGTAGTTATAACAATTCTTTTCAGGCACATGGTAGGCAGCTCCCCAGCTTTTTAGTTTTTCAGGTGTACCGCTGATCAGCCCGGTAACTTTTGCCCTCCGGCAATGATTCATTGCTTCAGCTACACGCCGGGCATAGCCGCCTAAACCCATTAAAGCCACGCGCAGCACTTTATCACTATTAAAGGAATGGAATGCCTTGCGCTTAAAAGAAAATATACCTGATCCCAGTAAAGGCAAACCTGCTGACGCAATCGTGACCTGTTGCAGAAATTTTCTTCTTGATTTCATTAATATATATTTCGTTTTGCTATCTGACTTTAAAACGAAGTATGGCTGTTTCAAAATTTGCTATTTTGAGCAAAGCCAAAAATACCAATGCCGCAAGCATGAACTATTGAATCAGCCCGTTAGCCAGATCTAAAATGCTGTGCAATTGCTCTTCGGGTGTAAGATTGGTAGTATCTATTTCAACAGCATCTTTTGCTTTACGTAAAGGGCCCACTTCACGGTTGGTGTCTATATAATCGCGCATTTCTATATTATGCGTTACTTCTTCAATTGTAATATTGGGATTTTTCTGATACAGCTCTTTAAACCTGCGCTCTACTCTTACCGTATTATCAGCTACCATAAAAATCTTCAGCTCGGCATCGGGAAATACAACCGTCCCGATATCTCTTCCATCCATTATCACCCCTTTATTATTGCCCATTTTCTGCTGCTGGATTACTGCATATTGCCTTACATCGGGCAGCGCCGCTACTTCGCTCACTTTTTCAGCAACGATCATTTCCCGTACCAGGTATTCTACATTTTCATCATTCAGAAATATTTCTACCTGCCCGCTTTGCCTGTTGAATCTGAAATCAAGATCTATTTCTTTAAGTGCTTCTTTTACCAGTTCCGCATTGGTAATATCAACATTATTTCTTAAAAAATATAAAGTGATCGCCCTATACATAGCACCGCTATCTACATAAACATAATCCAGCTTTTTTGCAAGTTGCCTGGCCACAGTACTTTTGCCGCAGCTCGACATACCATCTATCGCTATTATAATTTTCTTATTGCCCATTAAAGCCTTTATAGTTTTCGTAAAGGTAAAAATTTAATCCTTAATGCCTAATTTTATTATACCAATCCATATATCAATCAGGTATAAAACGTTATTAAAAAAAGCTCAGACAAATGAAGAAAAATCAATTATTATTCTCTCTCGCACTGGCATGTGCTGCTGCCTTTGGTTGTAACAGCAACAGTTCACAAAAGGCGCCTGAAAACGACAGCTTAGCAACTATAGCAAATGCTGCTGATTCATCTGCAATCACTGAAGTTAATGTGGAATATAGTAACGGCGGTAAAAACTTTAAAAGCGTTGCGGCTTACAAAGCAGGTGGCGAACATTTGCCTGTTGTTTTGGTAGTACCCGAATGGTGGGGCGTGAACGACTATACCAAAAGCCGCGTAAAGCAATTAGCAGCGCTTGGATATTTTGCTATGGCTGTAGATATGTATGGAGAGGGCAAAATCGCAGAAACCCCTGACAGCGCAGGTTCCCTGGCCACCCCTTTTTATAAAGATGCTTTCATGGCTAAAAGCCATTTTGATGCAGCGCTTGCAAAAGCTAAAACCTTTACACAGGCCGATACGGCTAAGATAGCAGCCATAGGGTATTGCTTTGGCGGTGGTATGGTATTAAACATGGCCAGGCTTGGAACCAACCTAAAAGGGGTAGCCAGCTTCCACGGCAGTCTGAATGGTGGTTTACCGGCACCACAGAAAGGATCTGTTATACCGGCTATACTGGTGCTTCATGGCGAGGCCGACAGTATGGTACCTGCTAAAGATGTAAGCAACTTTAAAAAAGAAATGGATAATGCCGGGGCACATTATACATTCATCGGCTACCCGAATGCCAAACATGCTTTTTCCAACCCCAATGCCACAGTTATTGGTGAAAAATATAAGCTGGATATTGCTTATAACGAGGTAGCTGACAAAGCATCATGGGAAGCATTGAAAACTTTTTTAAGCACTGTTTTCAAGTAATCCGGGAAATAAACAGGAAAGTACTAAAAAGCAGGCGCAGCACTACAACACCTGCTTTTTTTATAAAAAATCTATGCCAGGTATGCCCCTGTAATCATTTCTCCTTCCACCTCTACCACTATATGCTCCTGCAAAGTAGTAGCAAGGCAAACGCCCTTATAATTAGCATTGACGGGAAACTGTGTATGGCTTCTTTCTACCAGCACCAGCGTCTGTATTTTTTTGGGATGAAATTCAAGGAACGGCTTCATTGCGTATAATAAGGTTTTTCCGCTGTTAGTAACGTCATCGATCAGTACTATTACCTTACCATTAAAATTCAGTGGTGCACTTAACACTACCTCCTTCGGCAACTGCTTGTCTATATCCATGGTCAGTATCTCAATCTTTACATCGCTCAACTTGCTTACCAGCTTTTGCAGCCACCGGGCCATAATAACCCCTGTAGTTTGTATGCCTACAAAGATCAGCTCCTTCTCTTCAATATTATTCTCAATCACCTCAAGTGCCAGCCGCTTTAGTTTCTTTGCGATTACATCACCCTGCAAAATATATTTTTTAGTTTTTGTCATAATTCCATTTTTAGCCCTGATGTTACAATTATCTGTCAACAAAAATATAAATACTCATTTATAACGGCCGGGATATTTGTAATGGAATACTTGAGTTTCGTTTCTATGTTACAAAACGCGTATATCTCAAATTGTCGTGTGAAGCAAATATTATTAAATTATACGCGAATTCCGTGTAAAGCCCCAAGCAGGTCTTCCTATTCTGTAGATGCTTCCGCTATATCCAAAATGGTATCCCTGCAATTGGGACTGCACCTTGCAAAAACCCGTAAATTAGCAGCTGTAATCGAAAGCTCATGCAAATATTACAACAAATATTATTTCTGTTGCTTATCGCTTCTACCCTGTTTATTTTTTATAAAAAGATAACAATTGTTAAAAGAAATATAAACCTCGGCAGGAACGAATCCATTACTGATCATAAACGCCAACGCTGGAAACATGTTTTATTACTGGCGTTCGGACAAAAGAAAATGTTCCGGAAGCCGTTGGCTGGTGTGCTTCACTGCCTTGTTTACGCGGGCTTCATTATTATCAACATAGAAATACTGGAAATTGCGCTTGATGGAATTTTCGGCACCCACCGTTTATTTGTAAACTGCCTGGGAGGCTTTTACATTTTCCTGATCAACGCTTTTGAGATATTGGCGTTACTTGTTATCATTTCATGCTCAGTGTTTCTGATAAGAAGAAATATCATAAAGCTTAAGCGCTTTATGAGTAACGACCTGGACGGCTGGCCCAGGAGTGATGCCAATTATATACTTATAACGGAAATCGTCTTAATGGTTCTTTTCCTTACCATGAATGCATCTGATACTTTATTACAGGCAAGAGGCGTTGTGCATTATACAGCATCCGCCACGGGCAATTTTATGATATCGCAATTCGTACAACCGCTCCTCTCAGGCCTGAGCACCCCCGTATTAATGGCAACAGAAAGAAGCTGCTGGTGGCTGCATATTACAGGTGTCTTTGCTTTTTTAAACTACCTGCCCTATTCCAAGCATCTGCACATTATACTGGCATTCCCTAATGCATACTACACAAGGTTATTCCCTATGGGCAAAATGGAAAATATGCCGGTCATTCAAAATGAAGTGTTGTACGCCATGGAGCCTGAATTAGCGCCTGCTGATGCCAGTGCATCCGAAAAATTCGGGGCCAAAGATATTATGGATTTAAGCTGGAAGAATTTATTAGACGCTTATTCCTGTACTGAGTGTGGCCGATGCTCTGCCGCTTGCCCGGCAAATATTACCGGCAAAAAACTATCGCCGCGTAAAATAATGATGGATACCCGTGACCGTACCGAAGAAGTAGGTAAAAATATAAATGTCTATAAAGAGCTGACAGGCGATGGCAAAAGCCTGCTACACGATTATATTACGGCAGAAGAATTAAGGGCCTGCACCACCTGTAACGCCTGTGTTCAGGAATGTCCTGTAAGCATCAACCCGCTTGATATTATACTGCAACTACGCCGTCACCTGGTAATGGAAGAAAGCAATGCTCCTCAGGAATGGAACAGTATGTTCAGTAACGTAGAGAATAATTTTGCCCCCTGGAGGTTCAGCCCGCATGACAGGGATAAGTGGACAGAAGAAATATAAGATATCAGATATGGAATGAATTAATCCCGGCGTGTTTCTGCATCATGTATAGTTTCTTTAAAATCTTTTTTCTTTATAAACATGCGCCAGAGCTGAATTAATGCAGTTACAAAAAATACCCCGGCAATAATATAATTTACAACCGACTGGTTATCCTGGATCTTTGACGCGATCAGCCTCCCTCCAAAAATAAAAAGACAATTTCCGATCATAGTTCCTATTCCTATGCCAATGGTATAAAGGTTATAGTGCACGTTATTAGGCAATAAAACTCCTTTGGTAAGCAAAACCGTGCTCCACCCAAACCAAAATGGAATTTGCATGGGGTTTACAGCGCTCATGCTTAAACCCAGGATATAAGAAGGCAGGTTGCTGTTCAAAATGACATTCTTGTTTTCATGTGGATGCGAAGCCGCAATGAAGCTGGTAACAGCCAACGCCAGGATAATAAGTAAAGTAAGCCATTCTAATATCCGGAAAAGCTTCTCCTGCCTGCGCACCCAATCCATTGCTACCAGCGACAAACGCACGTAAATCATTTCTGCAGTTAACGCGCCCAGCGAAAAAAGCATGGCATCCCCGAGCGACTCTGCGATCGATATTTGCATCGCAGCAATATTTAAGGTTCCTAATGGCAAGGTACCTAAAAAGCTAACCAACAAACCTGTGAAAAAAATACGCAGTGCTCCTTTCATCCGCAATAGTTAAGAATTTTTTCCTTCCAGCATAGGTACAAAAGAAAAATTATCAAAATACTCAATATCAGTACCCTCTTCAAGTTTCGTTATCCTGCGCATTTGTTGTATATTACCAATGTTTACAGGAATTACCATCTTACCTCCTGTTCTCATTTGCTCAACCAGTTTAGGAGGTATTTCCGGTGCAGCAGCAGTAACGATCACTTTGTCAAAAGGCGCATAAGTAGGCAGGCCCCGGAACCCGTCTCCGTAAAAAAACTTAACAAACGGATATTGTTTCAGATAAGCGAACGCTTTGTTCTCATCAAACAGTTTTTTTTGCCGTTCAATGGTAAAAACCTTTGCACCCATTGCCGCTAAAATCACGGCCTGGTATGCGCTGCCGGTTCCAATCTCGAGTACCTTATCGCCTCTTTGCACCTGCAACAGCTCCGACTGATACGCCACTGTATAAGGTTGGGAAATTGTTTGTCCTTCGCCTATGGGAAAGGCTTTATCCACATAAGCTACATCATCAAAAGCAGAGTCCAGGAAAAAATGACGAGGAATCATATTAATGGCATTTAACACATTTTCGTCCTTTATACCTTTAGCCCTTATACCATCCACCAGCTTCTTTCTTAATCCTTTATGCTTATAAGTATCTTCTGTACTGCGCCTCATGCAGCAAATGTAATTGATTAGTTGAAAATGTAAAAGGTTTAAAAATTGAAAAAGAAGATAATCTTACTTATTAATGAGACCTGTATTTAGCCGTATTTTTTCTATTTTAAACCCAACAGAATGTTACAATCAGTGGTTTTGTACAGTTCATCCGCAAATCGCGGGCACCATTCAATGATAGTGATATTATGAGCAGCATACAACATGACATATTAAACATAGTAATGATTAATAACCCGTTGAACCTATTAACTCCTTAACAATTTAAACCTGTAAACTATATTTGCTGAAATATATGGCTAAAGTAATCATTATAGGTCCGGCGCACCCTTTACGTGGAGGGTTAGCCACTTTTGATCATCGCCTGGCAAAAGAATTTATGGCAATGGGACATGAATGTGCTATCGTTTCTTTTTGCCTCCAATACCCCGCCTTCCTGTTTCCCGGAAAAACGCAGTACAGTAATGATCCAGCACCTGAAAGCATTAAAATCGATTCTTTGATAAACTCTGTGTATCCGCTTAACTGGCTTAAGGTAGGCAACCAACTCAGAAAGGAAAACCCTGATATTATTGTGGTGCGGTATTGGTTACCTTTGATGGGACCTGCGTTAGGTACTATCCTGCGGCAGGTAAAGAAAAACAGGCATACAAAGGTCATTTGCATTGCAGACAATATTATTCCACACGAAAAAAGACCGGGCGATGTGCTATTTACCAGGTATTTTGTAAAAGCAGTTGACGGGTTTATTACCATGAGCGAAAAAGTACTGACAGACCTGCGAACTTTTTCCCAAAAACCTGCAAGTTTAGTTCAGCATCCGCTTTATGATAATTTTGGGACCCTATTGCCTAAAGATCAGGCCAGGGAATATTTAGGCTTATCCCAGGCTGATAAGATCGTTTTGTTCTTTGGCTTTATCCGCAAATATAAAGGACTGGATTTATTGCTGAACGCGATTGCCAGTCTCAGATCTCAAATACCCAATCTCAAATTACTTATAGCAGGTGAGTTTTATGAAGATGATCAGCCTTACAAAGACCTTATAAAAGAACTGGATATTGAAGAAATGTTAATTCTTAGAACAAATTTTATTGCTGATAATGAGGTCAGGTATTATTTATGCGCCAGTGATGTACTGGTACAACCCTATAAAAATGCCACCCAAAGTGGTGTTACACCCCTTGCTTATTATTTCGAAAAGCCCATGATCGTTACCAATGTTGGAGGGCTGCCGGCTCTTGTACCTGACGGAAAATGCGGTTTTGTTGTCGAACCGCAGCCATCAGCCATTGCCGGTGCCATCAGGCATTTTTATGAATTAGGAGAAAACCATTTTATTCCACATCTTCGCACCGAGAAAGAAAAATACAGCTGGACAAATATTGTAAATGCGATAATGTCAGAACTATGATTTTATTGATTAAATATGATTGATAACAGATATAAATATTCTGATATGGTCTCACAAATCGCCGGATTTGCAATGACAGTTCATCAGGTACCTGGTAATGGCTTTCAGGAAGTAATATACCAACATGCATTTAAAATTGAAATGATGCTTGCGGGCATTTCTTTTAAACGTGAGTCTCCAATGCCGATTGATTACAGAAATCAACAAATCCGAAAAAGGTATGTTGACTCTTGGACAGAGACTGTTATTTCGGCTGAACTAAAAGCCAAAATATGCTTAGACAATGGGCCTTTTGCACAGGCAATTAACTATCTTGAAACATACAATTTAGCAATAACACCATTAAGCAACTTTGGAGGAGCTGGCCTTAATTTTAAGCGGCTTCCTAACAAAAAATTCAGGTCAATTCATACAAATCACAGGCAGACAAATGATCCACAGAAGTAAAGCACCTTTAAGAATAGGACTGGCCGGTGGCGGTACAGACGTAAGCCCCTACTGCGATGAGTTTGGCGGCGCTATATTAAACGCCACTATTTCGCTGAACGCAAATGCTACCATCGAAATAACAGACGATGACAAGATTACCTTAGAAGCTTTTGACCGCGACGAAAGAGAGGAATTGGACTGGGGCAGGCAACTACCACTAAATGGACATCTTGACTTATTAAAAGGAGTTTACAACCGTATCCAGAAAGATTATCCTTTCCGGAGAACTGGTTTTAAGCTAAGCACTTATGTAGATGCCCCCGCCGGTTCCGGCCTGGGCACCTCCTCTACGCTTGTGGTGGCTATTGTGGGCGCTTTTGCCGAAATGCTTCAGTTACCTTTAGGCGAGTATGACATTGCGCAGTATGCTTATAACATTGAAAGAAACGACCTGAAACTTGCAGGAGGAAGACAGGATCAATATGCCGCAACATTTGGCGGTGTAAACTTTATGGAGTTTTATAAAGATGATAAAGTAATTGTAAACCCCTTACGCATCAGGCAGCGCTACCTGGATGAGCTGGAGAACAATCTCCTGCTTTATTATACATCCACCAGCAGGGAATCTGCAAAAATTATTGAAGAGCAAAGCAAAAATGTAACAGACAAAAAACAGACATCCATAGACGCCATGCATGAGCTGAAACACCAGGCGCAAATGATGAAAGAAGCTTTGCTAAAAGGCCAGCTGCATGAAATAGGACAGATTCTTGATATCGGCTTTGAGCAAAAAAGAAAAATGGCAGCAGGTATTAACAACCAGCTCATTGATGATATTTACAGCGCCGCCAAAGCAGCCGGTGCTACCGGCGGAAAAATAAGCGGCGCCGGTGGCGGCGGTTTTATGATCTTTTATTGCCCCGGCAATACCAAATATAAGGTTCAGCATACCCTGGATCAGTTCGGCGGTGTTAACCGCAATTACCAGTTTACCAAACATGGCTTAAAAACATGGAGCGTATAAACCTCATCCTCCCTCTTTAAAACCTAAAACAGGGAGCAGCTGTTAAAACAAAAATATATGAAAGAACAAATACAACAACTTATCCGGTCATCTATTGATGTAAAACAATCGGTTTTACAAAACCAGGCATTACTTGCTACTGTTGAACAAGTGGTTGCACTGGTAGTAGACACTTTCAAAAAAGGGAACAGTGTATATTTTTGCGGCAATGGCGGCAGCGCTGCAGATGCACAACATCTTGCGGCCGAATTCAGCGGAAGATTTTATAAAGACCGGAAAGCGCTTCCGGCAGAAGCCCTGCATTGTAATACCTCTTATCTTACTGCCGTTGCCAATGATTATAGTTTTGATCTTATTTATGCAAGGCTTATACAGGGTCTGGGTAAGGCAGGCGATATACTGATCGGCCTCAGCACTTCCGGCAATTCGAAAAATATTGTACAGGCTTTTGAAACAGCACAAAGTAAAAAAATGGTTACCATTGGCTTTACCGGGGAAAGTGGCGGAAGTATGAAGCCATTAAGCGATTACCTCATTAATATTCCCGCAGCTGATACCCCGCGCATACAGGAGTGCCATATGCTGTTAGGCCATATCATTTGCCAGCTGGTAGAGGAAAAATATTTTGCAGCCCCTTAATCGCCCAAAGGAAGAATATAAGTTTATCCAATAATGAACATGCAACAAGAACTTTCTGCCTCTCCAAGTCCTGTTTCTTTGTCCGAAATGACTTCTCCGGAGGGGCATGAGGCCATCATCCTCGCCGGTGGTCTCGGCACCCGCCTTCGTTCTGCGGTTCCCGATCTGCCTAAATGTATGGCTCCTGTTGCCGGCAGGCCGTTTTTATACTATGTAATCAATTACCTGCGCATGCAGGGCATTGATAAAATTGTATTCAGCCTGGGATATATGCACGACGTGATCCTTCAATGGCTGCAACAGGAGTTCTCATCGCTGGATTATGATTACGTGATTGAAGATGAGCCCCTCGGAACAGGTGGCGCTATACGGTTTGCATTGCAAAAAACCACCGCAGAAAATGTTTTTATCGCCAACGGAGATACCCTGTTTCATTTTGATGCGCAGTCAATGTTAGTACAGCATCTGCAGCATAATGCGACCTGCACACTTGCATTAAAACCTATGTATAACTTTGACCGATATGGAGTAGTGACACTTAGTAAAAACAATACCGTCAGCAGCTTTAAAGAAAAGCAATATTATGAATCAGGCCTGATCAACGCCGGTTTATACCTTATTCATAAAAAAGCTTTTTTTTCCAAAAGCTTTACCACGAAATTCTCTTTTGAAAAAGATTACCTGCAACAATTCGTTGGTGAAGCACATTTTTCAGGTATCGCCTGGGATACATACTTTATCGACATCGGCATCCCTGAAGATTATAACAGGGCACAAACGGAGTTTGCAAAGGCTCCGCCCGATCTTAGCCGGATCGACAAAAACTGGACCTTGTTTGTAGACCGGGATGGCGTAATTAACCATGATAAGCCAGGCGGTTATATAACAACACCGGAAGAATTTCAATTTACAGATGGCGTACCCGGCTTATTTAAAAAGCTTACCGAAAAATTTAAACGGATCATTGTAGTGACCAACCAAAGAGGTGTAGGGCGGGGAATTATCAGCCCCGATAACCTGGCTGCCATGAACGAAAAAATGCTGGATGGTATTGAAAGTGCAGGCGGCAATATTGATAAAATTTACTTCTGTACAGACGTGGAAAACAAATCCTTTAACCGTAAGCCTAATCCGGGTATGGCCATACAGGCAGTGAGCGATTTCCCCGACATTGATCTTACTAAATCCCTGATCATAGGCAATAGCCTGAGCGATATGAAGTTTGGCCGTTATGCAGGTATGTATACCGTATTCATTACTTCAACAAAAAAAGACCAGGCATTGCCCCATCCTGATATAGATTTGTTGTTTGAAAGCCTGGAGGCTTTTGCAAAGCAGGTGTGAATGGTTGCTGGTTACTGGATATTGGTTGCTGGTTACCAGCTTTCAGGTTAACAAAGTAATTAAATAGTGTGTACGCTTTTAGCCTCCTGTATTTGGCAATCGTCCATTGTCTAAAATCTAACATCTAAATACTAACATCTAACGTCTAAAGTCTAAAAAAACATGGTTATACTGTTACAATGCAGCGACAGAGTAGGATTAGTAGCTGATATCTCTTCGATTATGGCAGCAGCCCATCTCAATATCATATCGATGAAGGAATATGTAAATGTGAATGAAAACCGCTTTTATATACGCCTTGAAGTGCAGGGCGATACGGATCTTACCCGGCTTCAGGAGCAAATAAAAATAAAGCTACCCGCCGATACAGATATAAGCATCCGCCCCTACGAAAAAAAGAAGATCGCCTTACTGGTTACCAAAGAGCATCACTGCCTGGGAGACATATTGTTAAGGCATCACTTCAACACCTTAGGAGCAGAGGTGCAATGTGTTATAGGTAATTACGATAACCTTAAAGCACTCACACAAAAGTTCGACATTCCTTTTCATTATATAACCCATGAAGGTAAAGAGAAACATATTTTTGAACATGAGATCCTTGAAACACTTGCGCGGTATGAATTTGATTATATTATACTGGCCAAGTTCATGCGTATCCTCTCTCCTGAATTCAATTCAAAATATGCGTCGCGTATTATTAATATCCATCATTCCTTTTTGCCGGCATTTATTGGTGCACACCCATACAAGCAGGCCTATGAAAGAGGTGTAAAGCTAATTGGTGCCACGGCACATTTTGTTACAAATGTATTGGATGAAGGCCCTATTATTACCCAGCAGATTATCCCGGTCAATCACGCTCATTCTGTAAAAGACATGATGCGACTGGGCCGGGAAATTGAAAAATCCTCACTGGCTCATGCACTGCAACTGGTATTACAGGATAAAGTGCTGGTATATCATAATAAAACGATTGTATTTGAGAATTAATACCAACATAAATAATCAGCAAAGCTATGCCGGATTTTATTTTTTATTTTTTCGCGAAAGCCGGCCAGCTATAATACTGATAATAAATATCTGTAACGCATGAAAAAGCATCAGGGGAAGCAATATGATACCGGCTGGCATTGAAGCCGGAAAAAGCACCTTGGAAAAAACAGTGCCGTGTACCAGCGATTTTTTGGTTCCGCAAAACTGAGCAGTGATCTGGTCTTCCCTGTTAAATTTCATATAATGCGCCAGCCATCCTGTTAAAAAATAAACCACAAAGAAAAGCACCATTACAGCTAGCGTAATCAGCAACAGGTCGGCCCAGCTTACTGTGCTGAAAATATTTTTTTCAAAGGATTCGGCAAAGCTTTTGTAAATGATCAGCAAGATCACTGATTTATCAAATAAAGTAAGATAGCGGTTAAAACGAACCGTGTAATGGTGTAAATAACGCTGCAGTCCAATTCCAAGCACCACCGGCAATAGTATTTCGGTGAGCAGCTTCAGATAAATATGGCCCAGGTCAAAGCCTGCAGCTGTTTTTTGCAGGAACAGTCCCATCCATAGAGGGGTAACAGCAATACCTATTAACCCTGAAATGCTTGCATTAAAGATAGCAGCAGGGAGATTCCCTTTTGCTATAGATACCATTACAACCGAAGAAGATACAGTAGAAGGCAATGCTGCTAAAAACAAAAAAGCCAGCCATAGCTGGCGATATGTTATTCCCGCGAGCGGATAAAAAGCGATGATAATTAAAGGAAATAAAACAAAGGTGGAGAGTTGTACCAGCAGGTGCAGCCTCCAGTTTTTCAGGCCTGACCTGATCTTATCCGGGCTGAGTTTTAACCCATAAAAAAAGAAGATCAGAGAAACACCTACACTGCCCATAGCATCCAATGGCACTTTACTGTTCTCACTTCCCCACTGTGGAAAAAGCCATGCTATTGCTACAACTAAAATAATAGCTAATACGAATTTGTCAATTTTAAATTTCACGCTTCTTTACTTTGATAACTCAATCATAGCCGAAAGCCTCCTGAGAAGAACTTCTTCTTCTTCCCAACCAACGGATTTGAACTTGATCTTTCCATCTTTACCAATCACAATCTTTGTAGGAATGCCGAACACCCCATAGCTCTTTACCACTTTGTCTTCACTATCCATCAGCACATCTAAAGCCTGATATTTTCTTTTTAAAAGAAATGCCTTTACAGCATCGGCACTCCCTCTTTCCAACGTATTAACATAAAAGAATTGTATGTCATTATCATTTTTATATTGTTGCTGCAACTTCATCATACCAGGGAACAGGGCAATACAACTACCGCACCATGTAGCCCAAAAATCCAGCACAACAACTTTGCCTTTATAATCTGCCAGGTTTATGTTGTTGCCGTTTAAATCAGATAAGGAAAACTGCGGAGCGGTTTTATTTAATATCTGTGTTTTTAATTCAGCCAGCGTTTTTGCATACGCTTCATTCTTCAATCCGTAAAGGTATTCATCAAAATCGTTGCCGGTGTTTTGCATTTTCACAAACTCTTTCTTTAACATTTGTATTGCTTCATCAGATGCTTTACCCTTTTTTACAAACTTTTCGAGTTCGGCAGTATATTGTTTAGAGTTATATATTTTTTCTGCCAAAAGGAAATATGTATTGTTATAATCCAAACTGTTCCCATCCGAAAGCCTGATGGCAGACTCTTTCGCATACGCAAACCCTTTTTTATACGCTCCCATCTTATATAATATTTTAGCGTATGTATTAGCGTACATAGCATAACGTTCTTTCCTGCGTTGCTCCCATTGGCGCGCTGTTAAAAAATCCGGCTTGGCAATAGTAGGTTTCAGCCATTCCTTTTTAGCATACATTGTTGCAGCTAAAGAAATGCTGTCCGCAAACTTTAAGTTCACTCCTGTTTCAAACAATTTTTCAGCCGCATTTTGAAAAGATTCAGCAAGCATTTCTTTATCAGTTACTGTACAGGCAATTAGCCTGAAGTTTGAAAAATCGTTAGCATCTATGTACAGTTGAAGCAGTTTTTGTTTAAGATTGTTTATGGTAGAGTTGTACCTTTCTCTATTTTGAGCAGTATCGGCTATCGCAACAATCTGCTTTAAAACGACCAGCTTTTCTGCAATAGTTCCAGATTCAGAAAATTTATCAGAAAAATAATATGGCTCTGTTTCATAGTTATTGTTCTCAGTAGAAGGATATTTTTCTCTCCTGATCGTAGCAATAAAAGCGCTTTGCTGAGGAAGCTCTGCAATGTCATAAAGGCTTTCCACCATCATATAATCTACTTTATCCTTCAGTCCGGCCTTAATTGCCTGTTCAATTTCTTTTTGAATTAGTACAACAGCCGATTCTTTATTTACCCTCTTTCTAAATAAAAAATAACTTTCCAGATGATAAACATCTTTTTTACTTGATGGGTACAGCTCATATTCTTTTTCATAACCGGCTATGGCTTTTTCATAACTATTGGCAATGCCCAATAAATCACCAGCTAATCCGTCTGTATAAAAAAATGCTTTATTCAAATAGCTGTTTTGTACAACGCTTGTTTCATTATGTAAATGTACAAGGTACCCATTGCCTTCATTTGTATCAACATTTTCAGCAATGAGAAAACCAAAAGCCAGGAAATTAGCCGCACTATCTGTTTTTACTTTGCCTATCAGCTTCCCCTTCTCCTGTTTCAGTGGGATGTCTATTACCCGGTAATGTCCATTAAGTGAAAATTGCAGCACATAAGCATCAGGCAATTGCTTTATGTCAGCCAGTTCGCTGCCCGGCATATACTGAAAAGTTATTTCCTCACCTGGCTTAGGCTTTTCAGGAAAATGAATGAAACGCTCCTGCCCAAAAGCATATATTGTAAGCAGGCAAAAAACAACCGGGCATATTTTCTTCATACACATTTTTTAAAACGCTCAAAAGTAATAAAAAGCAGCCCGATATTCTATTACGGGAAATTATTGGAGGCATAACATTAGCTGAATGTAAGGGTGCATCCATACACTGCCTGTCCGGTTTGCGCCTGTTTGAAAAAACCTCTCGGAATACGAACCATCAGTTGGCCAGCTCTATCATTGCTGGTAACTCTTTATACAGATGGTCTTCTCCATCAAAACCAACTGCCTGAAATTTAATCCTGCCATCCTTACCAATAATAAATTTGGTAGGAATTCCGGACACCTCATAATCTTTTACCACCTTATCCTCGTTATCCATCAGCACATGAAAACTGTTATAATTGTTTTTAGTAATAAAGTCTTTTGCATTCTGCTCTTTGTTCTCTTCCTTTTGCCACGTATCCACGAATAAAAACTTTACATCCGGGTTATCCCTGTATTTTTCCTGCATTTTCTTCATGCCCGGGAAAGAAGCGATGCAGGGTCCGCACCAGGTAGCCCAGAAATCCACTATTACCACTTTCCCTTTATAATCAGCAAGGCTTACTTTTTTACCATCCAGGTCAGATAATGTAAACTGAGGTGCCGGCTGATCCAGTATCTGCTTTTTAAGATCAGCAATCATTTTAAGATGCGCTTCCTTTTCCAGGTTGGCTATGTATTGGTCAAACCCGGCATCTCCTTTTTTCTTTTTCACATACTGGTTTTTTAATATTTCTTTTATCTTATCGGAGGCCTTGCCGTCTTTCACGAATTTTTCAAGCTCAGGCACCAGTTTTGCCGGGGACAATATCTTCTCTGCAAGTAACGCATAAGTATTATTATAATCAGTATTATCACCTTTGCCGACTGTAAATGCAGCATCTTTTGCATAAGGCAGGCCTTTTTTCGCCTGGCCCAGCTGGTACAATACCATGGCATAAGTATCCGCATAAGCGGCGTAATTTCTTTTCCGGCTTTCTTCCCATTGTTTGGCCGTCATCATATCAGGCTTGGCTTCGGTAGGTTTTTGCCATTGGGCTTTGGCATAATTGACAGCAAAAGAAGCAAGACTTTCCGCATACTTTAAGCTGTCTCCTTTTTCCTGCATTTGCCACGCTGTACTGTTGTATTGTGTAGCTAAAAAGCTTTTATCTGTTATAGTTGATGCGAGGTTTTTATAAGCATCCCAGTTTTTGTCATTGAAATAGGTGTTCAGCAAAAAGCGCTGAAAATAGTTGATATAAGATTTATATTCCCCCTTGTTAGCTGCAGTATCTGCAACTGCTATCATTGCATTTAGAACCTCTTGCTTTTGTTCAGAGGAAGATGATCCATAAAATTTCTCATAAAACCCCATAGGGCTCACATCATCTTCTCCTGAAAATTTTTCTTTTTGCAGTCTGCCGATAAATGCATTCTGCTGTCTGAGGCCTGCCAGACTGTATAAAGATGCCAGCCTGGTATAATCTTCTTTTGCCTTAAGGCCGGCCTTAAGGGTATTCTCAATTTCAACCTGTATAGCGGCATTTCCTTTTTCCTTATCAATAGCCCTCTTGGCATTCAAGTAGCTGTTCAGGTATTTTGCTTTAGCTGATGGGTCAGCATTAAATTCTTTATCATAGTAAGCCACAGCCTTTGCTGGATTGGTTTTTATACCAAAATAATCAGGGCCATACTGCATATAAAAGCTGCCGGCACCGGCATAGCTGTTTTTCCTTGGATTTTCACCATCGTACAATGGTATCCAAAAACCTTCGTCGTTATTTGTATCGAACTTATTATCGATAGTAAAGGCAAATGCCAGGAGCGTAGCGGCCGTATCTGTTTTTATCTTACCTACCAGCTTTCCGTATTCCCGTTTAAGCGGAATATCAATTATTTTATTCCCTTTTGAAGAAAACTGCATTACATAGGCTTCGGGCATTTTCATAACCCCCGACAGATCTCCTCCCTGCGCATATTGAAAACTGATCTCTTCACCTGCTTTGGGTTTCGCCGGAGAAACACTGAAATTGTCCTGGGCAAAAGCCTGCAACGTAAACAGGCTCACTGCGATTAAAAGCACTTTTTTCATTTCTGGTTGTTTATTTAAGTTTTGGCAGCGCCCGTTACAAGGTAAAGTACTAACTTCTTTAAACTTTCAAAAATCCTGACATCTACTTAACATACGCCGCGTTTATCCCTATTGCTTTTCACTTTTATTGCTATAGCTTTTGGGGCCACCTCTTTGAGCAGCTTCGTGTCCTGGTGATTCTATATTCTTTCAATTACCAAACGGCATTATGCTTCGGAAACGCTACGGTTAAAATAAGCTTAAACGAGTCCTGTATTACTTTTTAATAAAATTACATATTTCCTATCGCATCTTTTACTTTTCCCAGTACGTCTGTATTCAGCATTTTCACAGCAACATCAATCATATTACTAAATGCAGTATCATGAGATATGCCGTGGCCAATGATCACCGGCTTTTCAACGCCCAGCACAGGCGTGCCACCGTATATCTCAAAATTGAACCGGTTCAGGTAAGGGTTATCAATATGCTGGCTCTGCGCTATATCATAAATAGATTCCGCCATTTTCAAAACCACATTTCCTGTAAATCCTTCACAAACCATTACATCGGCTTTGTGATTAAAAACGTCGCGGCCTTCCACATTTCCTATAAAATGAATCGCTTTATTAGCCTTCAGCATAGTATAAGCTGCCTGCGCCAGTATGTTTCCTTTTCCTTCTTCCTCTCCCACGTTCATTAATCCAACCTTCGGTTCTTCCACACCATAAATATACTTGCTGAATACAGCACCCATTACAGCAAACTGGTTCAGCTGTTCTGGTTTACAGTCGGCATTCAGCCCCACATCCAGCAAAAGCCCGGTGCTGCCATCCCGTTTAGGAATTACCGAAGAAATAGTAGGCCGTAATACACCCTCCACTACTTTAATGCTGAACATAGCGCCTACCATCATAGCGCCCGTATTGCCGGCACTGATAAAAGCATCAATTTTCCCCGCAGCCATATGTCTGAACCCAATTGCTATAGAAGAATCGGTCTTTTCTTTCAGGGCCCTGGTGGGATGCTCGTGCATATCAATTACCTGGGTGGTAGCTACCACCGTGTATTTACCGGCGGGCACCTCATATTCAGATAATAAAGGCTCTAAAAGCGTTTCATTCCCAAAAAGTACAAGGTGCAGCCCTTCAAAATCATTGTTTAAAAGATATTGCTTCGCCCCTTTCACGGCCTCAAGCGGTGCAAAATCGCCACCCATCATGTCAATTCCAATATTCATTTATATACTTTTATATTTTAGTCTGCTCGGGGCAAACCATAATTGGGTTGAGAGAGACGCGTTTTATATATGTGCTGCATTAAAACAGGAAGCACGAGCGTCTGATCTCAGGCTAAAATAAAAAAATTCCAGATACATCAGTCAAAACATGACTGGTAGTACATGGAATTCTCAAAAAATAATATAGAACTAACTAAACTCAGGCTTTAGCAGGCGCTTTTTCAGCTACTACCTTACCTTTATAGATCAACTTACCTTCGCTAACGTGTGCACGGTGGCGCACATGCGTTTCACCGCTGGTAGCATCAGTAGTTAAAGTTTGTGCTGTTGCTTTATAGTGTGTTCTGCGTTTTGCGCTTCTTTGCTGGCTGTGCCTGCGTTTAGGATTTGGCATAACTCTTTATTTAAATTCTTTTAAAAATGCTATTTAATAAATAATACTTACAATTGTTTTAAACCAGGCGTTTTATAAGTTCTTTCGCTGCCCTGGGAAAAGTTAATTTTTCTTTTTTTTAAATTGCTCCAGCCCTTTCCAGATAGGGTTTACATCCGGCTTGCCCGGCGCTTCATGCTCCAGCCTGTCAAGCATTTTCAGCGCTTCCTCATTGCACTGTGCGCCATTAGCGCTGCATATCTTGTGCATGGGAATGCTCAGGTTAATAAACTCATATATCCAGTTCTCCACGTTTATATGGCTTTCACCCCGGCTTATATAGTATACATCAGGGTCATCTTCCTGGTCATTCATCAGTTCCGGCTCTTCCACCATTTTCACGGTAATATTAAACTCATCCCACAAATTAAGCTTCAGATCATTATTACACCGGTCGCAGGTTACCATCAGACTACCGCCAATTTCAAATTTCAGTAACATAAAACTGCTTTTTTTATCCAAAAGCAATTTTACCTGGGCATCACAGTCAGTAAAATCCTGCTGCTGAAATGACTCAAAGAACTTATCTGTAATATGGTAGTGATATTCATGAATACCAGGTTTTAACCCCACAAATGCTATATCGTAATCCCTCCTGCTAGCCATAAAACTTCTTACCCCGAAAATAGAGCGTGCAAATGTACGAACATTTTTCGGAAAACAGGCTATTATACGCGATTATTATTTCCGGCTGTTATAAAACAATACAAAAATCCAGCTGCTATGGGGTTATGAGCCCTGGCCTTCAGCTGCGGCTTCATCCTTTTCATCAGGCAGCTTTGCGGCTGTGTAACATAACTCATCTAATTGATTGGCAGACAATAACAGTCAGATTATGTTCAACTTTTCAACTTCAAAAAAATTAAAACAACTGCCATCCTGTCATAAAGCTGTTGGAAATCGCCTATCTTTGCTCGCTTGAAACTCTAATAAGAAAATTAATGCTTGATTTAGTAGCCAATAAAATACAGGATGAAGCACGCCAGGGGGAAAGCTATGCTCCTTTTACTTCAGATCCTAACGAGTATAAAAAAAAATTTTATATAGAAAGCTATGGATGCCAGATGAACTTTGCCGACAGCGAAGTAGTAGCATCCATATTAAATAAAGAGGGTTTTGGTGCCACCCGGAATGTGGAAGAAGCCCAGCTGATCTTCATCAATACCTGTTCTATCCGTGAGAAGGCAGAACAAACTGTTCGTAAGCGCCTTACAGAATTTAAAAAGTTTAAAATGCAAAACCCCGGAACTTTAGTAGGGGTACTCGGCTGCATGGCAGAACGTTTGAAATCTAAATTCCTGGAAGAGGAAAAACTCGTGGATATTGTTGTAGGCCCCGACGCGTATCGCAGTTTGCCTACGCTGGTGGATGAGGCGGCCGATGGTAATAAAAGCATTAATGTATTATTAAGCCGTGAGGAGACTTATGCAGATATAGCGCCCGTTAGGCTTAATACCAATGGCGTATCGGCTTTTGTAAGCATTATGCGCGGCTGTAATAATATGTGTTCCTTCTGCGTAGTACCTTTTACCCGTGGCCGCGAACGCAGCCGCGATGCAGCCAGCATCATTAATGAATGTAAGGATCTGTTTGAGAATGGCTATCGTGAAGTAACCCTGTTAGGGCAAAATGTAGATAGTTATTATTACATACCAGCTTCCCCAAACCCCGAAGGAGAGGCTTTAGAATCTTCTAATACCAATGGCGTTTCGATATCATCAGCGGCTTCCCGGCTCAGCTCTCCGGAGGGCGGAGGAGCTATAACGTTCGCCAAACTTTTGGAAATGGTAGCACAAATCTCACCCTTATTGCGTGTAAGGTTTTCTACTTCTCACCCCAAGGATATTACCAGCGATGTATTACATACCATGGCTGCTTACGAAAATATCTGCAAGTGCATTCATCTTCCGGTACAAAGCGGCGCTACCCGTGTATTGCAACTGATGAACCGCACCTATACCCGCGAATGGTATATGAGTAAGGTAGATGAAATACGGCAAATATTGCCTGGCTGCAGCATCACTTCTGATATTATTGCCGGTTTTTGTACCGAAACAGAGGAAGAGCACCGGGAAACGCTCTCCATTATGGATTATAGCCAGTATGACCTCAGCTATATGTTCTTCTACAGCGAAAGGCCCGGAACACTGGCGCAGCGACGTTATAAAGATGACATTCCCCTGGACATTAAAAAAAGAAGGTTACAGGAGATCATTGAGAAACAAAACGAGCTTTCTTTGATCAGTTATAAAAAAGATGTAGGCAAAACCTTTACTGTTTTAATTGACGGCGACAGCAAGCGCAGCGCTGATGACTGGGTAGGCCGTAATTCACAAAACAAAGTGGCGGTATTCCCAAAGAATACTGCTGCATACAAAAAAGGCGACTATGTGAATGTGCTGATCAGCGATTGTACCCAGGCAACGTTGTTTGGGGAGATAGTGTAGCAATCTCATTGATTTATAGCCGACGTCATTCTGAATAATAAAGTTATTCTGGAGTTGAAAATTATTAAGGCGTTGGGAGATATTCATTGTAAACAAGTGCTGACTAATTTTAAAGTTGGCTATACTAATCAACTTTAATGTAACATTGTTAAAAAAGGTATCAACCGAATTGTAAATAAACTATAATCGCTGCGCCATCGCAACTCTGCGTTCGCTGCGTGAAACAGGCATTTATGGATCTACAAAGTATAAAAAACCGTTTTGGCATTATAGGTAATTCGCCGGAGTTAAACTATGCCCTGCAGGTGGCGGCACAGGTGGCCAATACCGATCTTACCGTTCTCATTATCGGGGACAGTGGCGTGGGTAAGGAAGCTTTTTCGTCTATCATTCACTCGTTATCATCGCGTAAGCATAACCCTTTTATTGCCGTAAACTGCGGTGCTATACCCGAGGGCACCATCGATTCTGAATTATTCGGGCACGAAAAGGGTTCTTTTACAGGTGCAGTGGATGCCCGGAAAGGGTATTTTGAAACCGTAAACGGCGGCACCATCTTCCTGGATGAAATCGGGGAAATGCCTTTGGGCACACAGGCCCGCCTGCTGCGGGTATTGGAAGCCGGTGAATACATCCGAGTGGGTTCCAGCAAAGTGCAGAGAACAGATGTACGCGTCATTGCTGCTACTAATAAAGACCTGCTGCAGTTAGTACAGCAAAACAAGTTCAGGGAAGACCTGTATTACCGTTTAAGTACCGTCCCCATCAGGGTTCCGTCGCTGGCACAACGCAAAGAAGATATTGTTTTATTATTCAGGAAATTTGCAGCAGATTTTGCCGACAAATACAAAACCCCTTCCGTCCAGCTGGAAGAAGATGCTAAAAATCTGCTCTTCACCTATCCCTGGCCTGGAAATGTGCGCGAGCTGAAAAATATTGCGGAGCAGGTATCCGTATTATCGCCCGAAAAAACAATAAGCGCAAAAGAGCTCAGCAGGTATTTACAGCCCTACTCCAATAACAGGCTGCCGGCGGTAGTTGCGCATTCAAATCAGCAGGAATTTCAAAACGAAAGAGAGATATTATATAAGCTCTTTTTTGATATGAAGAAAGATGTTAACGAACTGAAAAAAATGTTTCTGGAAGTTTTGCAGAATCCTGCTGTTGCAGAGCAAAATCCTACCTTCATTAATAATCTGAAAGATTTAAAATCAGGACATGATAATTTTCAGTCTCTGGCCCAGCCAATGCATATAGATCTGCCTGCCCCGGCAGCTATACAGCCGCAGGGATCGCCTATAACCATTGGCATGGACAATAACATCCAGGAACATGTAGAGGTAGAAGAAAGTCTTAATATTATGGATAAGGAAAAAGAGCTGATTATAAAAGCGTTGAAAAAACATAAAAGCAAAAGAAAAGATGCGGCGCTTGATCTGGGTATAAGCGAACGCACACTTTACAGAAAATTAAAAGAATATGATATTGAAGAGTTATAAAAAATTGCTCGTTTTTTCCTTTATTGCATCAGTACTCTTTCTTGCTTTTTCACAAAGCAGCTGTAAGGTCCGGTATGGGTTTCAGGACGCCAAGTCCATTCCTGATTCAGTAAAAATTGTAAAGATCAACCCATTTACGAATTCAGCTTCTTATATTAATCCAAGACTGGCTCCGGAGCTTACGGATAAACTGATACAGAAGGTAATGCGGCAAACCAAGCTGCAGATGACGCGGGGCGATGATGCTGATTGGGTTATAGATTGTAAAATCACCAGCTATAGCCTCTCTACTTCAGGTATATCTAACCAGCAGGTAAACAGTAACCGCCTTAATGTAGGCGTTAATATTATAGTAAGAGATAAGAATCAAAAAACAATAGGTAAATATGATGTAAGCACCCCTTTCGATTACTCAGGTACGCTTAGCCTTCAGCAGGCAGAGCAGGGTTTGCAGGAACAAATGCTCCGGGATATCCCCGATGCTATTTTTAACCGTATATTTTCAAACTGGTAATGAACAAGGGTATGAAACGTTTCAGCAATACACTATCCGATGCCGTATTGGGCAGACCATTAGAGGATTACAACCCCCAGGAGCTGCAAAACCTGGCGCAAAAATATCCGTACGCTGCTGCTATACAGCTGCTTTACGCGCAAAAACTAAAGCAAACAGGCAATGAGGCATACGCCACGCAGGCACAAACAACGTTTCTTCATTACAGTAACCCGCTTTTTATCAGCCATCTTATAGAAACAGATAGCCGGCCAGCTGGTATAAAAATAATACAGGAAGAAACCGCACTGGCCATAGAACAAAACATACTTCCTGTTGTCACAGAGATTGAAGAAGTACCTGCTGATCCTGCTCCTGCAACAGGCAAAAATACTGCTGAAGAAAAAAATACAGCCGATGAGGTTCCGCTACCCCCGTTGCCGGCTTTTAAAATAGAAGCTGCTGATCCATACAAAACAGAACTCGCTTTCACTCCTTATTATACCGTAGACTATTTTGCTGCACAGGGCATTAAATGGAATGAACAGGGTGTAAACGATCAGTTTGGTGTACAACTGAAAAGCTTTACAGCATGGCTGAAGCAAATGAAACGCCTGCCGGGGGCCACTGCCAAAACCAACATCACCTTAACCGAAGAAAAAAACATAGAACAAATGGCCGAACGCTCTATAAGCGGTGAAAATGCCGATACGGAAGCCATGGCAGAGGTTTGGGCTAAACAGGGTGATATTCAGAAGGCTGTCTCCGTTTATAAAAAATTAAGTTTGCAAATTCCCGCTAAAAGCGCTTATTTTGCAGCCAAAATTGACCATTTAAAAAGATAAACATGACGGTTTTATTTGTTATACTCATTATATTAGTCGCAGTTATTTTAGGTTTTATCGTATTGATCCAGAACCCAAAAGGTGGTGGCCTGGCAGGCAACTTTGCTGGTGTCAGCAGCCAGTTCATGGGTGTAAAACAAACAAACGATATCCTCGAAAGAGGCACATGGATCTTTGCAACGCTTATTGGTGTATTAAGTCTTTTGTCTACGTTCTTTATTTCAGGCGCTGATACTGCAACAGGTAACAAAGGCAGGTTGCAGGACATAGGCACGGCACCTGTACAACAACAACCTGCGGCAAAACCCGCCTTACCGGCTAACACTACTACCCTGCCGGCAACAATACCTGCGGCGGATTCGGGAAAATAATCAAATATGGTAGTGTTGCCGGCATACGCCTAATACAGCCACCAGGAAAATAAATTATTCTTAAACCTGTAAAGATTTCAAAGTCCTTACAGGTTTTTCATTTTTGCCCCTTTTTTGTTTTACTTTCACCTCGTTAAGAAAACATCAATATCATCTATAAATGAGTAAGCTTTTAAAGACAGCACTGATCATCCTACTAATAGCAATCGCTTTTTTTACATTTAAAATAGTGGGGCCGGCAACTAAAAAAACCGAAGATGGTTTTCTTTATATAAAAACCGGTACTACCATGCCTGAGTTAAAACAGCAACTCGTGAACGAAAATATTTTAGGCAGTATCACCTGGTTTAATATTGCCGAAAAATTTTTAAGCTTTGACAAGGTGAAGCCCGGGAAATACAGGGTTGATAGGGGTATGAGCGTTTTAACGCTTATACGCATGTTGCGAAACGGCAGCCAGACACCGGTTCATTTTGTAGTTACCAAAATACGCACCAAAGAGCAGTTGGCAGGCAGAATGGGCAAAGCCTTCGAATTTGACTCAACCCTCGCTATCAGCTATTTAATCAATAATGATTCCTTAAAAAAATATAATTTAGATACAAATACGGTAATGGCCGCCGTGCTTCCATTGACCTACGAAAATAAATGGAACACGACACCTGATATTATTTTTGAGAAGTTTTACACTGCTTATAAAATTTTCTGGACAGATGAGAGAAAACAAAAAGCGCAACAAAAGGACCTTACTCCTGTACAGGCCGCAACACTCGCCTCTATTGTGGATGAAGAAACTAATGCCTCAAAAGAAAAAGGAATTATTGCCAGCGCTTATTTAAACCGCATAAAAAAAGGCATGCCCCTGCAGGCCGATCCTACTGTAAAATTTGCTCTAAAAGATTTTAGCATCAAGCGGGTATTATTCAAGCATCTTTCTGTTTCATCGCCATATAATACGTACAGGAATAAGGGGCTCCCGCCGGGTCCTATTTGCACGCCGCAGCAGGCTACTGTTGATGCAGTGCTTAATGCACCGGAAACGGGATACATTTACTTTGTGGCAAGCCCGGCATTTGATGGCACTCATGTTTTTTCTGCCAATTACCAGGAGCATCTGAAGCTGGCGAAAGAATACCAGGAGGCATTAAATCAACGTTTCGGAAAAATTGAACCTGCAAAAAAATGAGTGTAGGCAAAAAAATAAAAGATAAGGTGGTGGGCACTGGTTTCTGGAAAAAAGTGATCGCGCAAAGCCGTTCAGAAAAGCTGCCCGGTTTCAGGAATGTTTCTTTATTCAATGCCATCAAAAGACTCAGGGAACATGTAATCTGGGACGACCTGATTGAACGGGCTTCTGCTATTTCCTTCAACTCAGCAATGGCCTTGCCCCCGCTGCTGCTTTTTTTGTGCACGCTTATCCCTATTATAGCCAATTTCAATTTTATCATTGAGCTTAATTTGATGGGGCAGCTTAAAACACTGATCGTTGACATCATTCCGGCAAGGTCCAACTATGAGCCCATACTCGCCTTTATTGATACTATTGTGGAAAAACCGAGGAATGCACTGTTATTTTTCAGTATCCTGCTTTCCATATTTTTCTCATCCAACGCGATGATGGGCGTTATGCGTTCTTTTGACCAGAAGTACCCGGGCTTTACCAAACGTAAAGGCTTTAAAAGAAGGCTGGTAGCTATTCGTATAACACTGACATTAATATTCCTCTTTATTCTTTGCCTGGCATTACTGATTGCTCAAAAATCAGTTTTAACATGGCTGGGAATTGAGAACCAGGTTCTGACCTCTATTTGGGAAAAAGCAAGATGGATACTTATTCTGCTACTTGTTTTCTTTATTATCTCCTACATTTATCGCCACGCGCCCTCGGTTGATGAAAAATGGAAGCTCTTAACTCCCGGTTCAGTGGTGGCCACCTGCCTCGTCGTTATTTGTACATTAGGATTTACCTGGTGGGTAAGCCAGTTTGGTACTTATAACAAACTATACGGATCGATCGGTACTATTATTTTTGTTTTGGTGCTGATCTTTTTAAACTCGCTGATCCTTCTGATAGGTTTCGAGCTCAATGCCAGCATTTATTCGCTTGCCAGGGGAAAAGAAAATAATGGAGCAGCGGATTATGGTTCATAGTCAATAGTACAGCTTGTATCAACTGGTAAAATTTGTAGCCCTGTGCCCCTTGCAGGAAACTCAACCGGGAAATGAATTCTTAATAAATTGATTTAACTTTATCTGTACAACTGGTCAGATCGTGACAGGTCAGGCCAGGCATTCATCCTGCTTTAAACAATTCAATACCCAATATGAGCTTTGACATACAGGCTATTACCGCCACTGCCTTAGGCATTGCACTTTCGGCCTGCTGCGGGTTCCGTGTATTTATTCCCCTTTTAATAGCCGGGCTGGCCAGCAGGTTCCATATATTCGGTTTTTCTGAAAGTTTCCAGTGGCTTTCTTCTACTCCTGCTCTTATAGCACTGGGCGTTGCCACCTTATTTGAAATTACGGCTTATTACATTCCTTTTATTGATAATATACTCGATACAATTGCCACTCCGTTGGCGGCAATTGCCGGAACTTTATTAGCTATATCTGTGATACCTGTAGATAACGAATGGATGAAATGGATGATCGGCATGATTGCCGGCGGTGGTGGCGCAGGACTGGTAGCATCCGGTACAGGCCTGCTTCGGCTGCTTAGCAGTAAAACTACTTTAGGCACCGGGAACGCAGTGGTAGCCACCGGCGAAAATACCGCAGCAATCAGCGGCTCTGTTTTGGCTTTTGTCATTCCGGTAATCATGGCAATACTGTTCTTATTAGCTTTTTATTGGGTGATCAAAAAACTGGTCCACCGGTTCGGGGGAAAAGCTCGTCACAGAGATATAGAAGAGCACTTATAAGCAATAATTGATTGTACCGTAGCGGGCTCCCGGCTTGCTGCGCCATTTATAAACTAATGACCGAAACAGATTGAACCCGGCAATCAAAAAGATTTGTTTGCCCGTATGATTTCTCTTTTACCAGGCGGACCTGGTAATTTTTCTATCAGGAAACCGGCCTGCATCAATGCCCGTCGAACCATGCTTTTAGAGCAATAAGTAACCAGTACACCGCCGGGATATAATGCATCATACATTTTCCGGTAGATGGCATCCGTCCACATTTCCTCCTGGTCGTCAGGAGCAAACGCATCAAAGTAAATAATATCATACTGCCGGTGAAAAGTATAGCTGTTTAAATCACTATGTATTTTTTGCAGTTTGAAAAACGGGGTAACAGGTAACAATTCATTCCAGGCAGCTTGCATCATAAACTTGTACAATACTGGTTCTTGTAATAAAACCGGATAATTGAGCTTTGTGTATATTGCTACAGGCAGCGGATGCCTGTCTATTGCATAATAAATCACTTCTCTTTGTTTTTGGTCAGCAATCATTGCAGTAAGCAAAGCATTAAGGCCGGTGCCCAATCCTACTTCAAAAATGGCTAAAGGTTGCTGCGACCCGGCCTGCTGTACAAAATATTCAAACCCTGATTTTATAAAAACATGCTGCGACTCCTGAACGGCTCCCCTACACGAATGAAAAGTTATATTTGTTCCTGCCAGTTTCAGGGTATGGCTGCCGTCGCCTGTTTCAATGATTTCATATTTTCTTATCATTTGCTCCGCTTTAATTAATTGAATATATTGCACTTCCTTTTTAAGTATCAAAAAGACAATTAAAAAGATTGTTTAGGCCAAAAATATCGGATAGCCTGATTATATTGACAATAACTTTAAAAATCATTTGAATGAAAAAGTATTTTTTTCTTTTCGCAACAGTGGCTGCGGTAACTGTTTTTTCATGTAATACCCAACCCAAAAACAATGCTGATGCAACAGCTCAAACCACAGAGGACAGCGGCTCTGTAAAGTTAGCTGACCAGGACGCTTTCAGCGACACATTAAATGGTAAAATGGTAAGCATCTTTTATTTAAGAAATAATGGTATAGAAGCATCAGTAACCAACTATGGTGGTCGCCTGGTAAACTTATTTGTACCGGATGCTAATGGGAAAATGACAGATGTGGTAGCAGGACCGGGTACATTTAAGGATATGTTTGAATCTAAAGACTATTTTGGCGCCATCATTGGCAGATACGGTAACAGGATCGGCGGCGGAAAATTTACATTAGACGGAGTAACATATAAGCTGCCTCAGAACAACGGCCCCAATACCCTCCACGGCGGCCCCGATGGCTTTCACAATGTGGTTTGGGACCCGGAGCAACTGAGTGACAGCGCTCTTCAGCTTACTTATTTGTCGAAAGACGGTGAAATGGGCTTTCCGGGCAACCTGAATGTGAAAGTGGTTTATACACTTACTGCAGATAAAGAAATTAAAATTGAGTACGAAGCTACAACTGATAAAACAACCGTTTGCAATCTTACCAACCATACATATTTCAACCTGAACGGAAGTGGCACAATCAACGATCATATTCTTCAGATCAATGCAGATGAATATACCCCTGTAGATGCCACACTGATCCCGCTGGGTAAAAATGAAACCGTGAAAGGAACTCCTTTCGACTTCACTGCTCCTACTGCCATTGGCGCCAGGGTAGACGAAAAGAATATCCAGTTGGAATACGGGAAAGGGTACGATCACAATTTTGTTGTCAGAGGCTCCGGGCAACGCAAAGCAGCCGAAGTAAAAGGCGATAAAAGCGGGATCATTATGGAAGTGATTTCCGGTGAGCCCGGAATACAGTTTTACGGGGGAAATTTTATGAACAGCCAAAAGAATATGAAAAACGGGAAAGACGATTTTCGTACTGCCTTTTGCCTGGAAACACAGCACTATCCAGATTCTCCTAACCAGCCCTCCTTCCCTTCTACCACTTTAAAACCCGGGGAAGTATATAAAACAGCAACTATTTACAGGTTTAGCAAATAAACCGGCTAAAAAACTTCATTCCAAAGCCCGCCACAAGCGGGCTTTGGAATGTCTGGTTTTTGTATAAAACGGCTTAGCGATAAAAATACCATATTGCAGGAAGCAATGAAAGATGCTCAAAAAGTCAGCGTACATGATCGCTTATCCACGCAATAAAATCAAAATACTTCAGTATCTGCCGTTCATAGCGATCCTTCGAAATGGCTTCCAGCGCCGGTGAAAGCTTTTTCAAAAAAGCAGTATTCACGTGGCGTGTCCTTGTTCCCGGATTATGGATGAGTGTTTTAATAATAGCAGTGGCTGTTTTGGAAAGCCCTGCTATTTTAGTCCACCTCCGGTAAGCCCGCACATCATAATCCAGGTAGGTCATATCCTTCAGCGTGTAATGGATGATCATATTGAGCAGGCGTATTGCTTTGTAGATGGGCTGTTGGGAAAAGTTGCTGTAATCATTCAATACACTAAAGAGGTATTTATGTGCCTTTTTATACATCTTCCGATGATAATACGCCAGGCTGCAATAAAAGCACAGCTCTGCCTGTTTTTCATCATTTACAATCTGGTAAGAACTAAAAACCGACTCCGGCAGCGCTTCAATAAATGCAACCGCCCTGTCATATTCCCCCTTGCCCAACATGGCAGCAAGGGTGTACACGGTAATCGTTTTATCAGTCAGCCCCCTGAAGTAGTCCGGCACTCCTTCGTTAGAGATCGCCCGTAATTTGTTTACATAATAAAACATTTCATCAAAATGCCGGATGCTCCTGAGGCTGTCTAAAACCCCGTCAAGAGAAGAGAAATAATCTACAGGCGGATGCCCGTGAAGCTGCGGGTGCTGCTCAAACAGGCGGTTCAGATCGTAAAAACAACGGACTGCAGAACTGTAATCACCCGTATAAATAAAGTAGAACGACTGGAAAAGCAGGTGCAGTTTCCTGGATTCAAATGTATTGCGGATCTTGCCTGTAACCAGGCTTACTTCGCTTAATAAAAGATCGTCCAGCTTCTTCCGGCTTTCCTCAGAAGCAGCTTTGCCCAAACGCATCAACCGGTATTGCAGCAGCTCATATAACGAGTAATGCTCTTCGATAGAGTGCATCATACGAAGCGTCTCCCGGGCCTTCATTTGCATATCAATAATATATTGATCGGTAGTGCCATAATACTGCTGCTCCGAAGCAAAATTCAGCTCTTCCCGCAGCGCTATATATTGTACCGGGTAGTTTTGCAGGCTTGCCGCTGTTTCCCTGATCTTCTTTAGCTCGCGGTAGCTCTCTTCCGGCAACGATCGCTCCTGTAAAATTTTAACCCGTAAAAGGCTATGCCACATTTTAAATTCCTGATCCTTTTCAATTTTGGTACGTATCAGCAAATCGGTGATCAGCTTGATAAGATACCGTGCCGTATGGTCTATTGAAGACTGGGGAAACTGTTTCTTAAAATCTGCTGCAATCGCATCCCGCTGGTCACTATTAGACAGTGTATTGGTGCAGATCAGGTTGAACAGGCCAATATACTCCGATTGGCTTTTGTGCTTTCCGGAAGATAATTTAAAAGATCTTTTTTCCGATGAGGATAAAGAGTTGATCAAGCGAATGACAGCAATATACGCAGACATGACACCGTTAAATTAGGATTGTAAAATTCACGACAATTATTAGACAATCAAATGAGTTATAATCAATTTATTAAGGAAGTGTGCGGGAAAATATATGCAAGTTGAATTTGCAATTTTAAGGAAAGTTAGGCTTTTTTTCAGATTTCAGCAGGGCTATTTTTGGGTGATACGATTGAGTTGTTTACAGGACCAGCGCCACAGCCAAAGTCAGGAAGCCATTGCAGTATATGCAGCGCCCACCGGACTGTTGAACCAGGTAGCTGGCGCATGCTCTAAAGTGACCTGCATTAAAAAACCTTGTATGAGTAAAAATACGGAAGAAAAAATCCTGGTTACCCCTGTATGGAGCAAAGCCTTGCTAGCGTTGCTGCTGTTGTTTCCCGGTTCGCTGTTTTCCCAGCAGGCGGCAGCTACATTTTCACTAAGCAACTATGAAAATAAAGTGCAGGCCATATGGTCGGCACAAATGATCGGCGCACTCATGGGGTTTCCCTTTGAGCATAAGGTAGCCAGCACACAAAAAATAGAGCAGTTCACATTAAAAACAGGCAGTATTCCTGTAGATGATGACTGGTATTATGAAATGGTGGCGATCCGGGCTTTTGAAAAGTATGGGATAGACATGCCTGTAGACGACCTGGGCAAACAATGGGTAGCGAACAGTGCCGGAACCTGGGGCTCCAGCGAGCAGGCCCTCGGTCTTCTTAAAAAAGGGGTCAGCGCAACATTAAGCGGTCACCCCAGGTACAATAAGCTTTGGTTCAGCATTGGCCCCCAGTTCAGCGCCGATGTATATGGAGCTTTGGCACCGGGTATGCCCAACGTTGCTGCCGCATTAGCAGCCAAATACGGACGTATAAACGGTTATGCGGAAGGCCTGGACGGAGGCGTTTTCATTGCCGGTATGATTAGCCTGGGTTTTAAAGAAAGCAATCCGCAGGATATTGTTCGCCAGGCAGCCCGCCTGATCGCTCCGCAATCACCCTACCGCCAATGCCTTGATCTGGTAATAGAGCAGGCTTCCCGCGGCAGCACTTTCCGGGATGTGGTAAATGCCGTAGAAGACCGGTGGCATATAGAATATCCTGCCACCAATAATGCCGTGGCAAACGGCGGCATCGTAGCAGCCTGTGTATGGTTCGGTAAAGGAGATTTTCTCACTACGGTTAATCTCGCTTTCCAGGCAGCCGATTTTACAGATGCCGATTGCAATGCCGCCAATGCCGGCGCCGTGGTGGCTGCGATGAAAGGGCTGGAAGGCATTCCGCAGCATTTACTGCAAACACTGGGCGATGTCATTGCCGGTGAAAAAATGGGCAGTCTTACGCTCACGCCCGCTGTACATGAAAGCCTGAAGGAGCTTTCGGGGCGCACTGCTGCAATCGGTAAAAAAATATTAATAAAGAACGGAGCCCGTATACACAATAACCAAATGGTCATTCCTTTTCAACCAATCCGCACCCGGGAACCGGAACTATTTACCCTTGCCGATCTTACCCGGTACTGGAACCCCGGCTGGAAGATGGAACGGGCCGGCTTTGGCGGTGCCGGCGGCGGAATGGGTGGTATTCGCGGCATGACGCACTTAAACGGCGATATACTGGCCACCTACCCGAGAGATGAAGTGAGGGGCCTGGTACTCACCCGGTCTGTTGCGCTGGGCGATGAAAAGCAATTGTTGCTGAACGTGGGGGCCGACAGCGCCCGCTACTGGGAGCTCAGTGTTTTTGTGAATAATGACCGGCTTGTAAGAAAAATAATTGCCGGCGTAGGTCCCGGCCAGACCTGGTATCCTGTTGAGGTGGACCTCACGCCCTATCGCAACCAGGCCGTTACCATCAGGTTGTATCAAAGAGTGTTAATGAAAGGAAAAGAGGCAGGAAATGCTTACTGGGAAAAGATCACGTTGCGCTAAATAGAGCTGATAAAATAATTAAACATTCATTCCGGGTTATTCAAATGGATCATATGAAAAAATGTATAACGCTCCTTATTGTATTGTTGAATTTGCAGGTCATTGGCTATGGTCAGGAATCAAAAAGACCCAATGTGATCATTGTGCTGTCTGATGACCAGGGGTATGGCGATTTTTCCTGCAACGGGAATCCGGTTCTTCAAACGCCGGCACTTGATCAGCTGGCAGGTGAAGGCCTCCGCTTTACTGATTTCCATGTATCGCCTTATTGTACGCCAACCCGGGGACAACTCTTATCCGGTATGGACGCGCTGCACAATAAAGCAGCAACGGTGGGCGCCGGCCGGAATACAATGCGGCATGATCTTGTAACGATGCCCGAAATATTCCGGCAAAACGGCTACCGTACCGGGATCTTTGGCAAATGGCATTTGGGAGATAACTATCCTGACCGGCCCATGGACCGGGGCTTTGAAAAAGCGGTCTGGATCAGGGGATGGGGATTGCTTTCAGAATCGGAATACGATAATGATTACTACCGTACCCGTTATATGGATGGGAACCAAACCATCCAGTCGGAAAAATACTGCACCGACCTGTGGTTTGATGAAGCCATGAAATGGATGGGAGAAATGTCAGATCAGCACAAGCCCTTTTTTGCTTATATACCCACAAACGCACCGCATGGCCCTTTTCATGCACCCAAAGAAGATTACCACTTTTATAAGGACAAGGTAGGCGATTCTTCTGCTGCCGCTTTTTTTGGTATGCTACGCAACATCGATAAGAATATGACCCGGTTGGATCAATGGCTTACCGGTAAGGGGTTAAAAGAAAATACCATTGTCATCTATATGAATGACAATGGTGGCACCGGGGGGGTGAATGTATACAATGCCGGTATGCGCGGCAAAAAAGGCGAAGTATATGAAGGAGGGCACCGTGCGGTTTGTTTTTTCAGATGGCCGGGAGGAAAAATGCGCGCGGCCAGAGCTATTGATGCCACTACGCAGGTGCAGGACCTGCTTCCAACCTTTATTGATCTGCTGAAATTGAAGGCGCCTGTACAGCCCAGGCCTTTTGATGGCGTAAGCCTGGTTCCGTTACTGAAACAAACGGCAGCGCTCAAAGACCGGATGTTTATAGTACAGTACGGGGGCAGCAGCCGGCCGGAAAAATATTTCAGCTGTGTTGCCTGGAACCAATGGAGACTGGTAGGTAATCATGAATTGTACAATATCAAATCGGATCCGGGGCAGCAACAGAATATAGCCAAAGAGCACCCCGCAAAGCTTCAGCAAATGCTTGCTTTTTACAATAAGTGGTGGGCGAACAATGAAAAAGAGCTGGACCGGTTTGTACCAGTGGTGATAGGTGCGCCGCAACAGGTATCCGCTGTGCTTACAGCAGATTTCTGGGAGAACGGGGATTATGTAAATACGCAATGGAAAGTAGCGCAGGCGCAGGGGCCGGCCAACGGCGGTATCTGGCATATAAAAGTGCAAAAGGAAGGACGGTACAAAGCCGAATTGAGCCGGTGGCCCTTTCATTTAAACCAGGCGCTTCAAACACCCGGCATTGCTAAAGCAGTGGGCGGCTCCTCCCTGCGCAGGGGTAAAAGCGTTGCAATAGAACAAGCGTGTTTATCGGTAAACGGAGCGGCACCTGTTACAGCATCCAAAGCAAGTAACCAGGCGGCACTGATCGAAATGACGGTAAAGCTTTCGGCCAAAGACAGCACGTTACGGGCATGGTTCCGGGATCATAATGGAACGGATGTTTGTGGTAGTTACTACCTGCGGCTTACCCCGGTAGCTGATTAATGCCGGGATTTTCAAAATTATATAAGAAAGCAAGCATGTAATTATATGATTATAATCTACTTATACTAATACTAAAAGCACAGCATGATCATTAGAATTTTCAAAAACAGGAAACTATGGTTTTTTATCAGCATAAAGTGGAGGTATTTTTAAATCAGTTTAATAACGATTGCACCCAAAACTAATCATCATTTATAAAACGATTGCGAAATCACTAATATGGAAAGAAAAAATATCATTGTTGTAGGATCTACGAATATGGATATGGTCGTAAAAACAAGCCATATCCCCGCACATGGAGAAACTGTTTTAGGGGGATCATTTTTTATGAACCCGGGGGGAAAAGGTGCCAACCAGGCAGTAGCAGTAGCCCGCCTGGGCGGAGATGCCGTTTTTGTTTCAAAAATGGGCAACGACGTTTTCGGGAAACAGTCCTTTCAATTATTTAACGAGGAAGGCATCAATACAAAATATATTATAGCTGATGACGAGCTTCCGTCGGGCGTAGCCCTCATTACAGTGGACGAAAGCGGCGAGAACAGCATTGTGGTTGCTCCCGGCGCTAATGCCAATTTACTTCCACAGGATATTGATCCGGCGATAACAGAAGGCCAGCATGCAGGGGTGATTCTTTTACAATTGGAAATTCCGATCAAAACAGTACAATATGCCGTGCAAAAGGCTTCTGCCAGCGGCATCACTGTTATCGTAAACCCTGCGCCGGCAGCAGCACTGGCACAGGAACTGCTTTCCCATATCGATATTATAACACCCAATTGCACCGAAGCTTCCCGTTTGTCCAATATTGACGTTACAAATATGGAGACAGCAAAGGAAGCTGCAATTGAGATCAAAAAGCTGGGTGTAAAAAATGTAGTCATTACCATGGGATCATTGGGCGCGCTGGTGCTGGAAGATGAGGTTTTTACGATTGTGCCCGCCATAAAGGTGCAGGCAATAGATACCACTGCTGCGGGGGATGTATTTAACGGGGCATTGGCTGTTGCGTTATCAGAGAAAAAGGACCTGGTAAAAGCGGTATCATTTGCCTGCGAAGCGGCCGCCATTTCGGTTACCAAGCTGGGGGCGCAATCTTCCATTCCTTACCGAAGCGAGGTCATTGCACTGTCCTGTTCGTTCTGACCGGGTACTGTTTTGCCTGCGATTGCTGCCGGTAAAGATGAGCCGTTGCATGTTAAAGGAAAATGGTAAAGCAACTTTATCGGGCGCATGGTCGCTGAACGGCGGGGTACACTCAAATAACTGCATGTTGGGGAAGGGGTAATTGAAAGAGATTTTAAACGATTGATGATGTAGTCAATCATATAGTCTATTTGTTTGGTAGACTAATAAAAATATTTTAAACTTGCGCTTTTATATGAAACGATCCATCTACAACAGCAATTACAATCTTACACAAGAACAACGTTTTTGTTGCTTCAATTTTTGTCTCGCTGTCTGTTGTTGCATTTAATAACAGTTTCCTTACCAAAAGCGGATTTTTTTGTTAGTGCCATTTATGTCATACCATACTGGTGAAGTATATTATTCATTCTAAAAGAACCTGTTATGTTTATTGTAGAAAATTACTCCCTGGCGATAGCGTTTTGTTTGATCACCATGCTTTGCTGGGGCTCCTGGGCCAATACCCAAAAATTAGTTACCGGGAAATGGCGTTTTGAGTTATTTTACTGGGATTATGTTATAGGTATTTTAATACTATCCCTCATAGCGGCTTTAACCTTAGGTAGCACCGGGGAGCAGGGACGCCCGTTTGCAGAAGATTTACAACAGGCCAGCACAGCCCATATCGGGAGTGCCTTCCTGGGAGGTATTGTTTTCAACCTGGCCAATATTTTGCTGACCGCGGCCATTGCAATTGCAGGAATGGCGGTGGCATTCCCTATCGGCATCGGGATTGCCTTAATACTCGGTGTGCTGATTAACTATTGGGCCGTGCAAAAGGGTTCGCCTGCTTTACTGTTTTCCGGGGTAATACTGGTAACCATCGCCATTATCCTTAATGCCATTGCCTATAAAAAAACAACGGCAAAAGAGGGTCAGGCGAAACCCGCTGCAAAAGGCATCATTTTATCCATAACGGCAGGTATTTTAATGTCGTTTTTCTATCGCTTTATAGCAGCAGCAATGGACGTGAACAACTTTGTAAACCCCGAGGCACAAAAAATGACGCCCTACACTGCATTTTTTATTTTCGCTTTAGGAATCTTTGCCAGCAACTTTATTTTCAACACGATTTTAATGAAACGCCCGCTTGAGGGAACGCCCATATCCTATACGTCCTATTTTAAGGGGAAGCTCAGCCTGCATCTGGTAGGTATTCTTGGCGGAATAATATGGGGGATCGGGAACATTTTTAATCTGATAGCAGCCGGGAAAGCAGGGCCGGCCATTTCATATGGGCTTGGGCAGGGCGCTACCCTGGTAGCCGCCATTTGGGGGGTAGCCGTTTGGAAAGAATTCAAAGGCAGTTCAAAGCTCGTTTCACAACTGCTTGCCGCCATGTTCCTGTTGTTCATCGCCGGTCTCATGCTCATTATTGCCGCCGGGGAATAGCAACAGCATCTCTTAAAACACATACAATCAAAATCAAACGATCATGAAAAGAAATATTTTTCTGCTGTTCGTCATGTCCATTTTTTGCTTCATATCCGGAAACGCACAAACCGTAGTAAGGGGTAAGATCACGGATGTATCCACCAATCAGCCACTCGCAGGCGCTACCGTTAGCCAGGTGGGAGCCGCTTCTCAAACCACAGCTGATGAGGGCGGGTTTTATACCATCCGGGTCTCTTCCGATACATCGAGCCTGTTATTTACGTACACGGGCTACCAGTCGCAACAGGTACAGCTGTCAGGCAGGAAACAGGTAGATGTGGGATTAATGCAGGGCGATGCCGCTTTGGGCGAAGTAGTGGTAGTGGGTTATGGATCTCAAAAGAAAATAAACTTAACCGGAGCCGTTTCAACCGTTCAGTCGAAAGACCTGGTAAAAGTACCCTCGTCCAATGTATCCGAAGTATTGATCGGGAAAGCGCCCGGCCTGTTCACCAAGCAAAGTCAGGGGGTGCCGGGGAATGATTATGCCAATCTCAGTATCCGTGGTTACGATGCGCCATTGATCCTGGTAGATGGAATCGAAACTTCCTGGACGCGCATGGATCCGAATGAAATAGAATCGATAAGTGTATTAAAAGATGCGGCGGCGGCGGTTTATGGGGCCCGTGCCGGGAACGGCGTAGTGCTGATCACTACTAAAAGAGGAAAATCCGGTAAGCCCACCATTGCCTACAACGGCAGCTATAGTACCCAGCAACCCACCGTTGTACCCAAATTTGTACCTTCCTGGCAATGGGCCGAACTGTTAAGAGAAGGCGAATTAAACAGCTCATTACCCTTTACCTATTCTGAAGAAGAGATCCAGAAATTTAAAGACGGAACAGATCCCGATTACCCGAACGCAAACTGGTACAAAGCAGCATTCAAAAGCTGGGCCCCCATGCACTCCCATTCTGCTACGGTTAGCGGGGGCAGTGATAAAATCAAGTATTTTATGACAGCCGGCTACCTGGACCAGGCGAGTGTATACCGGTCCGGAGACCTGAGCTTTAAAAGATACAATGTGCGTTCTAATATAGATGCCCAGATCACGAATCGGCTGGGGATATCGCTGGATCTGTCTTACAGAAACGAGCTGCGCCTGGCGCCGCAAACAGATCTGGTAGATACATGGACCAACCTTAAAACCGCGGTGCCGGTATATAATGCTACTTTACCCGATCCTTCCAAAGGTGGCGCTTACTCCGGATTCCTGGAAAGAAGCCCCGTGGCCCAAACCATCCGGGAAATGACCGGATTCAACGATAATCTTCAGCGCTATTTTACGGGGCGGCTCAGTATGAATTATAAAATACCGGGTATCACCGGCCTCGTTGCCAATGCCGCTTTAAACTACGCCATGAATTACCAGTATACAAAGATCCTGGACCGGCCATTCAAAATATACAGTTACAACTATGCAACCGGTGAATACCAGGACAAAGGCACCAATGGCGCTAATTCGCTGAACGAAAGCTTTTCTCAATACACGCAGATCTACCCGATGGTTTCGCTGAACTACGACCGCAATTTTGGCAACCACGACATTAAGGGATTATTGCTCGCTGAAGGGATTGATACGCGCAATACCGCTTTATCGGCAGGAAGGGTAAACCTTTTGTCTGTTGAAATTCCCTACCTGTTTGCCGGGTCCAGCGAGAACATCACTAACAACGGCAATGCGGTTGAAACCGGCCGTGTAAGCTATGTAGGCCGCCTTAATTATGCCTATAAAGCCAAATACCTCCTGGAAGGTACCTTCCGCTACGATGCCAGCCATAAATTTGCCCCGGGCTCAAGATGGGGATTCTTTCCCAGCGTTTCGGCTGCCTGGAGGCTATCGGAAGAACCCTTTATAAAAGACAATATTTCCTGGATCAACAATTTAAAAATAAGGGGATCGTACAGCAGAACCGGTAATGACAATGTAGATGCCTTTAAATACCTGACCGGTTACGAGATCCTGAGGGCATTAACAAGCGTATACCTGTTTGGTTCAGATGTATACCAGCAAATACGCTCCACAGGGCTGCCCAACCCGGATATTACCTGGCTTACCATGACAGGGTACAACCTGGGGCTGGAAGGCTCTTTCAAAAATGGCCTGATCGGATTCGAGCTGGATGCCTTTTACCGCATCACTGATAACGTTTTCGGAGAGCCGCTGGAGAATTACCCTTCCACCTTTGGAGCTACCCTGCCCCAATTAAACATTAATTCTACATCTGACAGAGGTATAGAATTTTCCTTAAACCATCGCAACAAAATAGGCAGCGACTTCTATTACAGCCTGGCGGGCACCGTAAGCCTGGCTCGACAGCGGTACCGCAAATGGTCCGAGCCTTTGTATGAAGATGCTGATGAAATAAGGATCTACAAAAAAACAGGCAACCTTACCAACAGGTGGTTCGGCTATCGCTCAGACGGCATTTTTATGAGCCAGGAGGAAATTGACAGCTATGATGTCAACCAGGACCAGGCAGGAAATAAGACCTTAATACCTGGTGATATACGATATAAGGATCTGAACGGCGATAAGATCCTCGACTGGAGAGACCAGGATGTGATCGGCGCTGCATCGTTCCCCGACTTAACATATGGGCTGAACATACAATTGGAATACAAAGGAGTGAGCCTGACAGCATTATTCCAGGGGGCCTCTTTATACAACTATATGATTTCGGATATACAAAGAAGCCCCTTGGCCAACCTCAGCAACGCATATGATTTTCATTACAAATACCGGTGGCAGCCCGACCCCGATAACCCGGGTGTCAACATCAACCCGGATGCCAAACTGCCCGCCATACTTGGATCGGGTGTAGGCTCTAATACCAACAACAACAGGGCTTCTGACTTTTGGTTAAAAGACGGCACCTACTTACGCCTGCGCAACCTGAATATCAATTATACGATTCCCTACAACTGGATCCGGAAGATAGGCATACAGGAAATGAATGTTTTCGCTGCAGGCAGCAACCTCATTACCTGGAGCCGGTTAGGCATCTATAAAAAGTCGCTGGATCCCGAAGCAACAGATACACAGAAATTCTATCCCCCGGTAAAGGTCATATCCTTCGGGTTAAATTTTAAATTATAAATGCCAGGGCCATGAAAAGAAATATAAACATACACATACCGGTGAAAAGTATAAAAATTTTAATGGTGATGCTGCTCATCAGCAATGCTGGATGCCGCAGGTTTTTGGATAAGCAGCCTTTAGATGTCATTTCAGACGCTGTAGTTTGGCAAGACCCCGCATTGGTAGACGCGTACCTGGCCAACCTCTATGCAAGGGTAGACTTTATTGAGCTGAGAGGAAACACAGATGAGCAGACCTCTTTTGCCATGGTCGCTTCGATGGGAGGTGAAGGGCGTACCCACGGCACGCACCAGCAGTCTTATGCCGCATCAACCAATGTGCTCACCTCTTCCGGAGTGGTTTCTGAACTGGATTACTGGAAGTATTCAAATATCAGGGATTGTAACTACTTTATTCAAAAGATTACACAATCGCCATTAGATGCCGACCTCATCAAGCAGCGGATTGCAGAAGTGCGCTTTTTAAGAGCGTATATGTATTTTGAAACGGTGATCCGGTTTGGCGGGGTACCCATTATTACAAAACCCCAGGAAATAGATGCACCAAGAGAAGAAATATTTGTGCCCCGCAATTCAGAAAAAGAAGTCTATGATTTTATACTTTCGGAAACGGATGACCTCACCAAAGACCTTCCTTCCCAGTATGGGGATAAAGATAAAGGCCGGCCCAGCAGGTGGGCGGCTTATGCATTGCGCAGCCGGGCGGCTTTATACGCGGCCAGCATTGCCAAAAATGGCCAGCAGCAATTGAACGGCCTTTTAGGTTTTCCGAAATCAGATATGGAGCATTATGCACGGATCAGCTATGATGCTTCAAAAGCAATCCTGAATAATGGTATTCACTCGCTTTATAAAAAATATGCCGATCCGGCATCCAATTTCCAGAACCTGTTCCTCGATGAGTCGGCCGACAATAAGGAAGTGATCATGGCAGAAGTATATAATTACAGTAAGAACCGGGCGCATGCCTTTACGCTGCGCTCCATGCCGCATGATTTTAACGGTACCTGGGCTTCTATGTGGTACTTATACGACTTTGTGGAACTTTTCGAATTTGCAGATGGCCGCCCGGGAACTTCGGTTACACGCAGCCAGCTTACCAGCCAGGAATGGGATATGAATAATTTATTTGGCAACCGCGATGCCCGCTTCCGGGCTTCGGTATTTTACCCCGGAAGCCCCTGGCAGGGAGGTCATACCCTGTTTCACTCAAGCACCATCAGAGATGGGAAAACCTATACAGCAGGTACCGCAGAAGATGGCTGGCCTTACAAAGCCATCGACAGAAATACACAACGCACCGGGCTCATGGTGCGTAAGCGTTGTAACGAAGCCATGAAGCCGGAGCCCGTTATTGCTGATGAAACCGATTATATTATTTTCAGGTTGGGTGAAACCTATTTAAACCTTGCGGAAGCCGCTTTTTATCTTGGCTTTACCGATGAAGCGCTGACCACATTGAATGCATTACGGGCAAGGGCAGACATGCCTCCCAAAGCCGCGATCACCGAACAGGTCATACAAAATGAACGGCTGGTAGAGCTGAGCTGGGAAAATCACAGCTATTGGGATTTGCGCCGCTGGCGGACTGCTAAAGCATGGCTCGATGGAAAGCGGATGAGAGGATTGCAGTATGCATACAACTACAATACCAGGAAGTATAAGATAACGCTGATCAATGCCGAAGGTGTTGCCCGCACATTTATGGACCGGAATTATTACCTGCCGCTGGGAGTAGGCAGGGTATCGGAAAATCCCAATTTTGTTGAAAACCCGGATTACTAACAGCCACAAAATGTAAGATGCTGAACAGATTGCGCTGCATACTATTAATGGCCGGTATTGCGTTTTGCAATACATTGTGCGCCTCAGCTCCTGATACGGCACAGCTGGCATCGGCAGGTAAAGCGCTGTACCGTATTTACCTCGATGGCCCTACAACTCCGGGGATGCAGTTCGCCGGTGCAGCATTAAAAAAATACCTGGATCAGATCAGCGGCGCCCGTTTCAGTATGGCTCCTGTTTCGGGAAGCCGCACGATTGTGCTTTCTGCTTCCGAAAAATGGCTTTCGGATAAGCCTGAGAACAGCTACAGGATCTCAAAAGACGGAGCAAAAATATACCTTTCAGCCGCCAGCGAAACGGCTGTGCTGTATGCCGTGTATGATTTCCTTGCGCAGCTTGGCTGCCGCTGGGCAGCACCTGCCTTCGGTTTCTACAATGGTACCCATGAGTATGTACCCCGCAATACTGCGCTGGTATATACGCATGTAAAAAACAACCTGCAGTCCCCGGTCTTTAAATACAGGAAGCTGTATATAGAGGAAGGGCTTTCCCACACCAGCACCAATCTGCTGCAGCTGATAGAATGGATGCCAAAAGTGCGGTTCAACATTTTAGTGGCGCCGATGAACTACCAGGGGCATGGAAAAGTAAAGTGGGACAACTGGAGGGAACAATTAGTGCCGGAATTAAGGAGAAGAGGCATTCAGGTGGAGGTGGGGGGCCACGGCTATCAAAACTTCCTGAATGCGGAGATGGAGTCCGGAACATTGTTCTCGCAGCACCCCGAATGGTTTGGCATGAACGAAAACGGAGAACGGTCGCCGGATAAAAAATGGGTATGCTGTACCTCGAATCCCCAGGCGGTAGCGTATGTGCATAACAACATACTGGCTTACCTGAAAGCCAGACCCGAGATTGATATTTTTGATTTCTGGCCACCCGATGGCGAAGCATGGTGCCACTGCAGCAAATGTACAGCGCTGGGGGCTGCATCTACAAGACATGCGCTTTTCGTAAACCAGACTGCACGGTTTTTAAAAAAGCATTTGCCGCATGTAAAGCTGGAATGCCTGGCGTATAGCCATTATACCGCGCCTCCGGATACGGTGGTGCTCGACCCGGATATCCTGGTAGACTTCTGCCCCATCCGGCAAAATTTTGACTACCAGATCTACGAGCCGGAAGCCGAAAACAACCGGTTCTATAAGGATCACCTGGAAGCATGGAGCAATGCTTTCAGGGGGGAGATCAGCCTGTATTCTTATTATAGAAGATACGCCTGGCGCAGCCTCCCCATGATGCTCCCGCATTACATACAAAATGATCTCCGGTATTATAAGCAACGAGGGCTTAGCGGCGTCTCCGTTTACAGCGAACCGGGCGATTGGTTCACATATGGCCTCAACCACTATGTACTAAGCGGGTTGGCCTGGAATCCGGATGTAAATGTAGACAGCCTGGTTCAGCTTTACAGTGCTGTCATTTATGGCGCTGCCGCAGAAACGGCAGTAGCAGCCTATCGTGCGTTAGAAGAAACGGTACGTTTTGCCTGCTTTGTTCCTTATTCCGTACCGAAACAGCCATCGTTTTATGAATCCCATTTTACCAGGTTACTGCGATCCCGGGATCAGTTGAATCAGGCAGCTAAAGCATTTAAGCCGGGGTCCATCGAAAACGAGCATTTAAACCGTTTGGATTTAATGTTTCAATATGCCCTTCACAGCATCCAAAGACAGCAATTCACCGTTGCGGGTGAAGATCAGAAAGCAAAAGAACAAATTGAAAAAATACGCGAGGTTGCTCTTACAGGCAGCAGCGGCGGTGTATTTATTCCTCGTTAAAGATAAGTACTATGAAGGCAAAATGCTATATATTATGCTTATTCCCCTTATTAATGCTGGGGCTTATTACCGGATCACCGGGGTGTAAAAAAAACAACACGAGCGGAGCGCAGCCGGAGCCGCCGCCGGCAGAAACCCCGGAAGATCATTATCCCGGTGTTCCGCAATCGGGAATATATGAGGTTCGTATTGTCCGGAACGGCAAAGCCGAAAAGCTGGCGGTATTTGAAAACAATTGCCCCGTTTACGCTCCGGGATACATGAACATGCAGGAGAACGACAAATTCCCATTAGAGATATTCGCCGGCAGGAGCATCCACTGGACCAAATTTTCTTTTTCCGGCAGTATTACGGTTGAAGTAAAAGTGCTCAATAAAAATAAAGTTCCTTTAACCGGCGCTGTTCGTATTTTGCCGTCCAGGCATAATGTATCATCAGTAAGAGATGGTGATGTGATACGCTTTACCTTGAATAACCCGGGTCAGTTTTCTGTAGAGATTGGTGAGAACGGGTATAAAAATGGCCTGATCATTTTTGCTGATCCTCCGGAGACAAACGCCCCTTCCCGTCAGCAAAGCGGATATGCTGTATTGAATAATGCTACAGCTGCCACGGTAGCCGCTGTAGCTTCCTCCAGTTCCGGAATTTATTTTAGCAATGGCGTGCACAATATTGGCGTATACAAAGTGCCATCGCATATTAAGAATATTTATTTTGAAGAAGGGGCCTGGGTGTATGGCGCATTGATCATGGATGGTAACCCCGATGTAAAGATATTTGGGAGAGGTGTGCTCTCATCAGGAAAGCTCAACTACCGGCAATCCCATTGCATCGAAGCCATTAACCAAAGCAATAATATCCAGATCGAGGGTATTGTGGTAGCTGATCCTAAATATTTTGCTGTGAGGTTAATTGGCCAGAACAATAAAGTAAGCTGGACCAAAGTAATCGGCGGATGGGTCTACAACTGCGATGGTATTGCTGCATTTGCCGGCTCTACAGTAACCCATTGCTTCATCTGGGCGAATGATGATGCTATAAAAATTTACCGGGATAACATTAGCTGGTCCGATTGCGTGATATGGCAGCTGAATAACGGCGGCGTTATACAAATGGCCTGGGGCGGATCGAATGCTGCAAATGTAACCGTAAGCCGGGTAGATGTGCTACGCGCAGAATGGAACAAGCCCGGGTTTAACAGGGGCGTTATCAATTGCGTGGGGAACCGCTACCAGGAGCCGGGCAAATCCGGCGAGCAGCGAAACTGGCTGGTAGAAGACCTGGTTACCGAAAACCCGGTTCCCATTGTTTTTAATATTTCGCCGGATAGCTTCAGCCCGAATCCCATTCATGGCCTTACACTCAGGAACTGGAATGTAAAAATGACGATGGGTACAGAATTTAAAAACAGCATTGTGGGCAATGATCCTGCCGAGTATTTCGACGGGTTTGTGTGGGATAATGTGGTATTTAACGGCGCCAGGCTTACGTCGTCCAATTGGCTGCAAACAACAGGCCTTACTGTACAAAATCTTGTAACCCCCGTGTTTAAATAATAACTATGATATATCACGTATTATATGATTTTATACAAAAGAATTTAATGCTGATGGCCTGCATGCTGGTGGCCTGCTCTACGCATGAAGCGGCGCGTTATGAGACAATGCATACGGCCGGTGTTTATTATGTGGATGCTGAAAGCGGCAACGATGCGGCTGCAGGCACAACGGCACAAACAGCATGGAAATCTTTAAGCAAGCTGCAAACGATCCAATTGGTTCCGGGTGATACCATTAAATTTAAAAAAGGGTCATCCTTTACCGGGCCGTTATTCATCAACCAATCAGGAACGGAGCAACAGCCCATCGTGCTTACAGCGTACGGCACGGGAACTACCGCTCCTTCCTTCACCAACCCGGTATTTGCCCAGGACAATTTTGGTAACTGCATCCGTATAAAAGGCAGCTATGTGATCGTGGAAAACCTGTTCTTTCATCAAACCGCTGCCCATAAGCCCGGCAATTATAAAACGGACGGGGGATGGGATGTTTGGGAAATGGGGGCTGTTTACTTAGATAAAACAGCCAAATACTGTATTGTGCGGAATAACGAAATTGAAGATTGCGTGGTAGGGATAAAAAGCTATGGGCCTTATGCCATCATCGAAAACAATGATATACATGATTGCAACCGGGTGCTTAAACAATGGGGCTGGGGACCCATCGGAATATGGTTGGGGGCCGATCACCAGGAAGCGCGGTTCAACCGGATCGTTAATTATCGCGCAGAAGATCCCAATATACGCTGGGAAGGTGGCACAGGTGGCGGAGCAGACGGAGGTGCTTTCGAAGTAGATGATGCGCGCTATGATAAATCAGACATACATATCCATCATAACTATACAAAAGACTGTCAGGGTTTTCTTGAAGTCACCTGGACAGATGTAAAGCAGCACCCGGATTACCGGGACTTCCGGATACATCACAATATCAGCGACGACTACCAGCAATTTACCGCGATCTGGCAGGGTGCCCATTTCAGCATTGATCACAATACGATCATCCGGAGAAAAGTAAATGCAAATGATTGGGGTGTCTTCAACATCACGGAAAATAATTCAAAAAATAAGATCCGGAACAATATCATCATTACAGAAAAAGACATTCCGGTTTTCAATACGGGCTTGCAGGGCACACATACGCCCAATAATATAATCAGCCATAATCTATATTATGCGGCATCCGGAAAGCTTGTAATGGGAAAAGAGGGCCCCGGCACAGCGGCAGTTTACGGAGATCCGGCGCTTAAAGAATATATAATGGCCCGTATTCCTGATCATTTCGACTTAAAAGAGAACAGCGTAGCTATTGATAAGGCAATGAACCTGGGATATACAAGCGATTTTAAAAACGCCCGCATACCTGTGGGAGCAATGCCGGATATAGGGGCGTTTGAAAAAGAATAATCCTGCTAATGATATCCAATTACAAAACCATTAGAGGCTATAAAAAACGATTTATGAAACGGATCTGTATTTTAAAAATGACGCTCCTCCTTTTGTTGCCGCTTTTAAAAGCAGCCGGGCAGCAGCATCCCAATATCGTGATCATAATGGCCGATGACCTGGGATATGGTGATTTCAGCAGTTACGGTGCATCTAAAATAAAAACGCCTGCTATTGATGCGCTTGCTGCCGCTGGTATGCGTTTTACGGATGCACATACGGCATCGTCTTTATGCTCGCCTTCCCGCTACAGCATCATGACCGGGCGTTACTCCTGGCGTACGTCGCTCAAATCGGGGGTGCTTACCTGGTTTGCACAGCCGCTTATAGAGCCGGGGCGCACCACGCTTGCCGCGCTTTTAAAAAGAAATGGCTACTACACGGCCTGTATCGGCAAATGGCACCTTGGCTTTAACTGGCCGCTGAAAGACACGGTTATAGAAGACCCTCAGCAAACGGTATTTAATTCATGGGAACGGACCACCCAGGCGTATATCGATTTTTCCAGGCCGGTTACCGGTGGACCGCTCGAAAAGGGATTCGACTATTATTTCGGCATTTCGGCTTCCAATAATATGCTTCCTTTTACATTTATTGAAAACGATCATGTGCTGTCTGCCCCTGTTGTTCCCAGGACCTATGTATACGATACAGACCAGCCAATTGCCAAAGCGCCGGAATGGGACCTCGAAAAAATGGACCAGGTGCTTACCGCAAAAGCGGTAGGCGTTATTGATCATCATTTTTCTCAAAAAACAAAAACGCCTTTATTCCTTTATTTTCCTACCAGCGCCATTCACCGTCCCTGCCTGCCTACGTTCACCAAAGGTAAAAGCGGGGCCGGTTTGAGAGGCGACATGGTGCTTGAATTTGATTGGGTAGTGGATGAAGTAGTAAAAGCTTTAAAGCGGAACAAGGCATTTGACAACACACTGCTGATCATTACTTCGGATAACGGAGCAGTGCCGGGAGATGCAGTGGTGCCGCTGGAGCGCTACCGCAGTGACTGGGGAGACAAATATTATCTGCCTTATTTCAACAATTATCAGCCGCATTATCAGAACCCGGAGGGACGAGGCGCCACCCAAAAGGGATGGCTTACCTATGATCATGCGTCGGCAGGGCCTTACAGGGGCTTTAAATCCGATGCCTGGGAAGGCGGGCACAGGGTACCTTTAATCATGCACTGGTCAAAAAATATTAAAGCCGGAACCGTTAATAGCCATATGGTATGTAATACCGACCTGATGGCAACGGTAGCCGACATCATCAAAAGTCCCTTAAAGTCGGGTGAAGGCGAAGACAGTTACAGTTATCTTTCGGCCATACTGGACCCGGCTGCCAAACAGGCACGCACTTCGATGGTGTTGGCCGCAGGAGGAAGCGGCGCCTATATTGTCCGGCAGGGAAGCTGGAAGTATATTGAAGGCGGAAATGCAGCCTGGGGGCAAACCTTTTACGCCGGGGGCCCTTTTACAAAAGATTTTCAGCTATACGACCTGGAGCGGGACCCGGCAGAGAACGAAAACCTTTTCACGCGCCGTCCTGAAAAAGTAGCGCTCCTGAAAAACATCCTCCAAAAAGCGCAAACAACGGATCACAGTGAACGGAATCCATAAAAAGAAGACCGGGCAGCCCGGTACCCATACAGCCTGCCATTCAATCAATAAAAAAACAAACAGATGAAGCATATGAATACCCGATTTTTAAAAAGTTTTTTAGTTATCATCACGCTGATGCTTTCGGTTGTATCGCATTCGCAACGTTCTCAGAAAAAAATGAATGTGATTCTTTTTTTGGTGGATGACTTAGGCTGGAAGGACATTTCCTGCTACGGCAGTGATCTTTATGAAACCCCCAATATTAACCGGCTGGCGACCGAAGGCGTCCGTTTTACGGATGCCTATGCAGCCTGCCAGGTCTGTTCGCCCACGCGCGCAAGCATCCTTAGCGGTAAATATCCCGGGAGGAGCGGCCTCTCCGACTGGCTGCCCGGGCGGAAAGATTTCCCGTTTCAGCGGTTTCTGAATGTACGCAGTGTACAGCAATTGCCCTACGAAGATTCCACGCTGGCCGAAACCCTGCGTGCGAACGGATATCGCACGGCTATTTTTGGGAAATGGCATTTGGGGGAAGATCCTTCCAACCCTTTAGCCCATGGATTTGAAGAGCGCCTGTCGGAGTGGAACAAAGGCTGGCCGAACCAAACCTATTTTTCTCCCTATGGCATGCCGGGGTTACAGGATGGGCCCAAAGGAGAGTATTTAACAGACCGGGTTACAACCGAAGCATTAAAGTATATCGAAAAAAATAAAGATCAGCCCTTCTTTATGTACCTCTCGCATTTCGCCGTGCACGATCCGATACAGGGACGGCCGGACCTGGTGGAAAAATACCGCAAAAAGCTGGCTCAAATGAAGAAGCCTGCCGGTGCGCCTTTTATCCTGGAAGGCAACCCGGACGACCCGCAACCGCTTTCCAGGAAGCAGTTAGATGACCTGCTCAACGATCCGCACTATGCCGGTTACAGCGTGTTGCCCCAGCATACCGTCAAGATCAAACAGTTCCAGGATAATATCCAGTTTGCCGCGATGGTGGAAAGCATGGATGAAAGCATGGGCCGGGTAATGAAAAAGCTAAAAGAATTAGGCCTGGACCAGAACACGATTGTAATTTTTGCATCCGATAATGGAGGCATGTCCGCCGCAAACGTAGGTAATCCTTACCGTGTTATTAAGCCTAATGCACTGGACGGCGCATTTGCCTCATCCAACCTGCCATTACGCGCCGGAAAAGGCTGGCTGTATGAAGGCGGGATCCGGGTGCCGGTCATTATAAAATGGCCGGGGCAGGGGAACGCCAATAAAGAATCGCACGTACCCATTATCAGCACCGATTTTTATCCCACAATATTGGATATGTTAGGACTTCCCCTGCTGCCCGGCCAGCATAAAGACGGAGTAAGCATTACCCCGCTGTTAAAAGGTAAAGATGCAGTGAACCGGAAAGCGCTATTCTGGCATTTTCCGCATTACAGCAATCATGGAATGCAAAGCCCCGGCGGCGCCGTACGTTACGGCGACTACAAGCTGATAGAATACTATGAGAACAATACCGTTCAGCTTTTTAACCTGGCAAAAGATATAGGAGAGCAACACGATATTTCCAGGGAAGAACCGGGCAAGGTAAAAGAACTCAGCACAATGCTGCACCAATGGCGGCAATCGGTACATGCAAAAATGCCGGTGCCCAATCCTGGTTTCTCACCGGATAGTTCAGCAGGCCCCCGGGTCATGAAGAAAGCAGCCGCAGATCATGCGGTGATCCGATATCAAATGCTGCCCCCTGCCCAAACCAGCGGGCTTTTGGGAGCGCGCGTTGATCTTTGGCGGAACAAACGTCTTTGGTATGTAGCTAAAGCACCCTTCTTATTGCAGGGCTTTGAGTCGAGGCCCGGGGCACATATCTGGCAGGGAGAGCATGTGGGTAAATGGATACATGCGGCTACCATGGCCTGCGAGCAGACAAAAGATGCCCAATTAAAAAACCAGCTTACGTTAACCGTTCAAAGACTGCTGGCTACACAGCTACAAAACGGCTACATGGGCACTTATGCGCCTGCCATGCAGTTTTTCAATGCGCCCGGCGACACCAAGAGCTGGGATGTGTGGACGCATCGGTATAACCTCTATGGCCTGCTGGTTTACGAGCAGTATCATCCGGATAAAAAAGTACTGGATGCCTGCAGGAAAATGGGCGATCTGCTAATCGCAACTTTTGGTGAAGGCAAAGCAGACATCACAAAAAACGGTACCCGCCATGGTATGTCTACTTCAACATTGCTGGAATCAATGGTTATGCTGTACGAGCGCACAAAAGAGAAAAAATACCTCGATTTTGCGGAGTATATCGTATCTGCAAGCGAAAATAACCCGGGATTACGGCTGATGGGCGCCATGCTGGCCAATGAAAGTGTATCAAAACCGGGAGATGGGAAGGCTTACCAGCTGATGTCGAACCTGCTTGGATACTATCGCCTCTACCAGTGTACGGGGAACCGGCGTTATCTGCAAACCGTAATGAATGCCTGGAACCAGATAAGAGACCAGCACCTGTTAATAACCGGCGGCCCCTGGACCCGCAAAGCATCTTACAATGCCAACAGGGAATGTTTTGCGCATACAGATGTGTTTAATCCTTATGAAGTGGATGTGGAGAATTGCTGTACGGTAACATGGATACAGCTGAACCTGCTGTTATTTGAAAATACCGGCCGGGCTGAATTTTTTACAGAGGCGGAAACCGCTTTATACAATCAACTGCTGGGCGGGCAATATACCGATGGCATCGATTGGTGCTATTATACCAGGCCGAATGAAGTGGCCCATCCCTATGAGTCCGTGATACATTGCTGCGCATCCAGCGGCCCGCGTGCGTTGGAGCTGTTTTCCCGCTACCTGGTAGCAGCATCCGGCCAGGAGCTATACATTAACGCGCTGTCGCCATCCATCACTTCTTTACCCGTTTCGCTCGGCGGAGGTACACTCATCATAAAAGGGAATTATCCAACAGGAACAACGGCCGGCATTACATTGAATACAGATCAGCCGAAAAGCTTTCCTGTTGCATTCCGCGTACCGGCCAACAGCACGTTGAAAAGTGTAAAGCTCAATGGTAAACGGGTCAATGCTACGCTCAATAGCCAGGGATACCACGTCATAAAAGGAACCTGGAAAAAAGGAGATGTGATCACGGTCGATTTAAATTTTGAATTAAACGTCGTGCTCCAGGAGGGCGAAAAAGGCAGTAAATGGGTGGCTTTTTCTTACGGTCCGCTGGCCCTGGCACAAAAAATAAGCGCTATCCCCTCCGATGAACCTTTTGCTGGACTGGAACCCGATGATACCCGCGTAAAGGAAATATTGCAGCGGCTTAAAGCCGGTCCTGCCGGTAAAGGCGTTTCTTTCACCATCAACAACAGCGCCGTATCCCTTATACCCTATTACCAGGCAGGGTCCAAAACTTACGGCCCCCGTACGTACTTCCGGATAGGAACACCCTGAAACCTATAAAATATTTTAAACTATAAATAAATGATCATGATTCGATGTCTGTTTTATGTATCGCTGCTTGGTTTTGTAGTTCCTATGGAATCTGCAGCACAAAAAAAAGCGGCACCTGCCGCATACAACCAGGTGACCCTTACCACGGAAACCTTAAAAAATAAAATAAAAGGCGGATGGGCCGGTCAAACCATTGGCGTTACGTACGGAGGACCAACCGAATTTAAGTATAACGGCACGTTTATCCAGGATTATCAGCCCATTGTATGGTACGATGGATACCTGAAAAAGACAATGACCGAAGTGCCGGGCCTTTATGACGATGTATATATGGACCTTACCTTTGTCGACATCCTGGAAAGAGTAGGCTTGGACGCTCCGGTTGATTCTTTTGCACAGGCCTTTGCCCATGCCGAATATAAGCTGTGGCATGCCAACCAGGCGGCACGGTACAACATATTAAACGGGATACGACCGCCGGAATCCGGACACTGGCTCCATAACCCGCACGCAGATGATATCGATTACCAGATAGAAGCCGATTTTGCAGGACTGATGACACCGGGTATGCCCAATGCGGCTTCTGTCATCAGCGATAAGATCGGCCATATTATGAATTACGGGGATGGCTGGTATGGCGGCGTTTTTGTGGGTGCCATGTATTCGCTTGCATTTATATCCGATGATATCAATTTTGTCATTACCGAAGCATTAAAAACGATCCCCGCTCAAAGTAATTTTTATAAATGTATGCAGGATGTGATCCGCTGGCATAAAAAATATCCCGGCGACTGGAAGCAGACCTGGTTTGAGCTGCAAAAAAAATGGAGCGATGATATTGGCTGCCCCGATGGTGTTTTTGCAGCATTTAATATCGATGCCACCATCAATTCGGCGTATGTGCTGCTGGGATTGCTTTACGGAAAAGGCGACTTTGGCAAATCCATGGAAATTGCAACGCGTGCCGGCCAGGACTCTGATTGCAACCCGGCAACGGTAGGGGGCATCCTGGGTACGATGTTGGGATATGATCAGATACCCCGGCAATGGAAGCTGGGACTTTCGGAGGTGGAGGATATAGATTTTAAATACACCACCATGTCCCTGAACAAAGTTTACGAAACAGGTTATAAACATGCGCTGGAGATGATAAAAAGAAACGGGGGTACCGTAGCTGCGAACAAAGTGGTCATAAAAGCGCAAAAGCCCGTTCCCGTGCGCTTCGAGAAAAGTTTTGACGGCATGTACCCGGTGGCGCAACAGATCCTGGACAAAAACTTAAAAGATGCCTACACCTTTGAATTTGAGGGAACCGGGTTCGCCCTGCGCGGCAAGGCCACTAAAAAAAACAATACCCTTCCTGACAGGGTATTGGAAGCAACGGTTTTCCTGGATGGCAAAGAGCTCGGGCATTATAAATATCCCACTGATTTTACCACACGTAAGCTGGAGATCGGGTTTAAATACCAGCTTCCCCATGGGAAACATACTGTAAAAATAGTTACGAAAGACATTCCGGCCGGGTATGAACTGAAGGCAACCGATTGCATCGTGTATACAGACAAGGTGCCGGCAAAACATCAGCATTAAATAAATATAGTTATGTTACCAAGAATCTTTTTTTTCACCTTTCTGTACCTGGTGACGATACATGGCAATGCCCAGCATAAACCGTTCCGGCTGGTGCTCCTTCCAGATACACAAAATTATTCTCAGAAGCATCCCTGGATATTCAGGATGCAAACGGCCTGGGCGGCAGCAAAGGCTGACAGTATCCGCTTTTTAATACAGCTCGGCGATATCACCAATAATAATGCAGACAGCCAATGGCATGTAGCGGAAAGAGCGTTTGAGTTGCTTGACGGAAAAGTTCCGTATGCTTTTGTAACGGGCAATCATGATATAGGAACGAATGGTAAATCCGACATAAGGAACACAGACCTGTTCAATCAATACCTGCCGTATGCAAAATATAGCAAGCTTCCTTATTTCGGCGGTGCCTATGAAAAAGGGAAGATGGATAATGTATGGTACACATTCAGCGCTGATCAACAAAAATGGCTGGTATTGTGCCTGGAATTCGGACCGAGAAATAAGGTCATTGACTGGGCCGGTTCAATAATTAAAAATCATCCTTCCCATAAAGTGATTATTGTAACCCATGCTTATATGTACTCCGATGATTTAAGAATGGGGGCAGATACCAGCCATAAATGGTTGCCGGAAGCCTATGGCCTTGGTAAAGATACCGGTGAGGATGCAGTAAATAATGGAGAAGCCATGTGGAAGAAGCTGGTAAGCCGTTATCCCAATATTGTTTTTGTTTTCAGCGGGCATGTGCTCAACGATGGTACCGGTTTACTGGTGAGCAAAGGGGTACATGGCAACAAGGTATATCAAATGCTGTCCAATTATCAAAGCGGTGTAGAGGGGTCCGTAATGGGTGGCAGCGGCTATTTGCGGATTTTGGACATCGATCCCCGGGCAAAATCCGTAAAGGTCCAAACCTATTCCCCTTACCTGGATGCTTATAAGCATGAACCCGACCAGGAGTTTCTGTTAACGGATGTAACGCTTTAAGTATTACTTCGAAAAATCAGCATCATATTCCATTCTCTTAATCAAAGTAAAAGGCTGCGCAAACCGGCAGCCTTTTACTGTATACGGAAGCAATTTACAAAAGCGCTATTGTAAGAGCAGGAGCTTCAGGATCCTCTACCTTAAACCTGTCGTCTATACGGTGTCCCACCACCCAAATAATCTTTTTATCCATTTCCACAACCCATACTTTTTCTTTTTCCGCAAGAGATAATTTTTTATCTATCAGGAACCTGGATACCTTCTTCTTTTTACGCATCCCTAATGGATAAAAATAATCGCCCGTGCGCCAGGGTCTCAGGATAAGCGGATATTGAATAGAAGCCGCATTGATACTTGCTATGTTTTCACTCCTGGAGATCTCTTTCTGAATACCGGTTTTTACGATCAATGTCCCATCAGCAAACGGGTACGTACCCTCCCCTTCTATAATGATAGCAAAAGAACCAACTTTCTTTAACGCAGAAATAACCAGGTGGTTCCTGTCCTTTAATATACGGTGCGTTGACGAGCACATGTATTTACCCGGCTGACTTTCGAGCAGGCTGATCAGCTCGGGTATTTGCCTGGCCTTAAAACCAAACGGTTTTACCATTTCAAGCAGAACAGTAGCATATGCAGGTGTCTTTTGCAAAAGCAGCACCGGGATGAAAAACTCCTCTCCCCTTTTAAACAGCAATTTTTTTTGATTACGTTCTACTTCACGGTGATAAAGAATTTCCACACCCTTAAACCTTTCAATATTATTCAGCAGGTTTTGTGAAACCTCGGGATATACATTAGCTATTTGGGGTAATACGGTATTCCTGAAATAATTCCGCGTATAATCATCATGAAGATTGGTATCATCCTGCACAAACTGTAGTTGCTTATCTTTTAAATAAGTTTCCAGCTCAGCACGTTTTGCAAACAACAACGGCCTTCTTATTTTGCCATTAATAGCTTTAATACCGGTGAGGCCATGGATGCCTGTGCCTCTGAAAAAGTTCATCAGCACTGTTTCTATATTATCATCTGCATGATGGGCCGTTAATATAAAGTTATACCCCTCTTCTGCCCTTGTTTTCTCAAACCAGTTATAACGCAGCTCCCTTGCTGCTTCCTGTGTAGATTGTTTATTTTCTTCGGCATACTGCTTCGTATGAAACCGGATACGATGCACGGGTACCTGCAGTGTACCGGCCAGAGCTATTACAAATTGCTCATCGCGCTCGCTGGCAGCCTCCCGAAGCTGAAAATTACAGTGGGCTATTCCAAAATCATACCCTGCCTGCTTACATAAATTACATAATACCACAGAGTCTACTCCTCCGCTTACTGCCACTAGTAACCTGTCTTTATTGGTAAAGAGGTGATTCTGATGAATAAAAGAAATAAATCGGTCTAACAAATTATTAATTTTTTATGCAATCCTGTTTTAATAAATGAGGTATTCATAGGCGCTTCTCAGCTCGCCGTAAGCATGCTGATCGCCTAATCGTCGGGCTGCTTCCATACCACGCTCATATACTTTAATAGCCGTCTCTTCCCGGCCGCTTCTTTCATACAGTTTAGCAAGATGGTAATAGCTGCCTACATAATCCGGATCAGCCAATAACAATGCTTCAAATACATGCCTTGCATTTTCATCATCTCCTTGTTTTACGTATTCCAGCGCTAAAGCATGCTGTAAAAAACTATCCTCGGGATTTTCTTTTAACAGGTCCTGTATCTGATCAATTCTCGACATATTAACTTTTTAATCTTTCATTTCTTAGCAAATAAATATTATATTTGTTTAGTTGCATAAACAACTATTTTAAAACAGCACTCATATGAAAATACTGGTATGTATCAGCAAAACGCCGGATACTACGGCAAAAATAGCTTTCACTGACAACAACACGAAATTTGACTCCAATAGCGTACAATGGATTATCAACCCCAATGATGAATACTATGCGCTGGTAAGAGCCATTGAGTTAAAAGAGGCTGACCCTTCTGCTGTCATTCATTTAGTAACTGTAGGAACTGCTGCTGCCGATGCTGTCATCAGGAAAGCATTAGCATTGGGCGGCGATGAAGCCATACGCGTGGATACAGAAAGCCAGGATAGTTTCTTTATTGCTTCACAGATAGCCGCAGTTGCAAAAGAAGGTGGTTATGACCTGATCTTTTTAGGAAAAGAGACCATCGACTATAACGGAAGTTCTGTAGGAGGTATGGTGGCTGAATTATTAGACCTGCCTTATATTTCCCTGGCTACAAAATTTGAGCTAAGCCGGCCTGCCGAAGCCGGCGGAACTATCGCCACTATTGCGCGTGAAATAGAGGGAGGTGAAGAAGTGTGTGAAGTAAGCTTACCGGTTGTGGTAAGCTGTAATAAAGGGATGGCCGAACAACGTATTCCTAATATGCGTGGTATTATGGCGGCTCGTACCAGGCCTTTAAAAGTGGCAGAGCCTGTAGCTGCTGACACTTTAACCAGTATTGCTGCATTTAGTTTGCCACCGGCCAAAGCAGGGGTAAAGCTGGTAGCACCTGACAATGTAGCCGAGCTGGTAAGACTTTTAAAAGATGAAGCCCGGGTGATCTAGCAGCCTCACTTATTATACACCACTCACCATTAACTTAATATATATGTCTGTTTTAACTTTTATTGATATAGCCGAAGACGGCAGTGTAAAAAAATCATCACTTGAGGCACTCAGCTATAGCGCGCAATTGGCTAAACAATCAGGTGCTGAAGTACAGGGCCTGGTAATAGCTCCCGTAACAGAAGATCTGAGCGCCCTGGGTCAATATGGCGTAACGAAGATTTACCAGGTAAATAACGGGGCGGTTAAACATTTTGATGCACAGGTTTATACAAAACTGATAGCGGCGGTGGCTGAGCAAAGTGGCGCTGCCATTATTATATTTTCCAACAATGCTAACGGCAAGGCTTTAGCTCCGCGCCTTTCGGCAAGACTAAAAGCCGGATTGGTGGCGGGAGCCGTAGCACTACCCGATACATCCAACGGCTTTATAGTAAAGAAGCGTGTATTTTCGGGAAAGGCTTTTGCTGATGTTCATATTCTCACTCCGGTAAAAATCATATCGTTGCAGCCCAACGCTTTTAAAATGCAAACCGGAGAAGGTGCTGCAGAAATAGTAACATTTTCCGCAGCAGCAGATGCTCCTAAAATAACAGTGACCAGTATTAATAAGCAAAGCGGGGAAGTGCCTCTGGCTGAAGCAGCAATTGTAGTAAGCGGTGGCCGGGGCCTTAAAGGACCTGAGAACTGGAGCATCCTTGAAGATCTTGCCAAAGAACTTCATGCCGCCCTGGCCTGCAGCCGTCCTGTGGCCGATGCTCACTGGCGCCCACATAACGAGCACGTAGGACAAACCGGAGGAACTATTGCACCGAATCTTTATATTGCTGTTGGTATTTCAGGAGCTATACAACACTTGGCGGGTGTGAACCAGAGCAAGGTAATCGTGGTTATTAATAAAGATCCGGAAGCGTCTTTCTTTAAAGCCGCTGATTATGGTATTGTGGGCGACCTGTTTGAAGTAGTGCCTAAATTAACTGAAGCGTTGAAAAATCTTTAAACCTGTTATTCCACAGGTTTAATCATTCAGGATCTCCTGTTTTAGGACGGCTCACTTAATCACAGCAATTCCTATACCACCTGTCCCGGTATTAACATCCGGCCCTGATACCTTACTCGGTTCCCAGGGCATTTTAAAATTATTTTCGCGCAATACAGATAACGCTACATATCTTATTCTGGAAATAACATTATTTTCTACCTGTATGAATCTGAATCCCTGGAAACAAGGCCCGGGATAATCCCGTTGCTCGCTTGTAGTCGATTGCCGCAAATTCGCTTCCATTGGGCCTAAAGCGGCTGTTTCCATAATGATGGGGCCTTTATCTTTCCACCATTTTGAAGGATTGACGCTATCATTTAACGGAGATAAATATTCCGGAACATTGATATACAAATAAGGCTTCCAGCCATTGGCTCTATGATCGGTAACCATCGCTGGCTGCTGGTTTACTGCGACACCTTTTGCTATACGAACATGTACTTTTTGAGTTGCTGCAACCATTTGTACGTTATTCACTCCTAAATAATGCACAAGCTTAAACGCTTTGTTATAGACAGATGAATAATACATTTTCGGATTTTCAGAATAAAAATCCATATATACCCGTAAAAAATTTTCCTGCTCATTCCAGCCCAATCTGTATTCAACTCTTTTATGTCCATGACCAGAAAGTACAAGATCTACTTTTCGTTGTACACCCCGGCCTTCACATAAATCTAAAAACTCCTTCTGCTTTCCTTTAGATGCCCCATAGTCAAGCAGGTTAGAGGGGTCCTTCTTTTTAAAGTTAAGTGAGCTGGTGCGTATCCAGTCTTCATGTGCATTTTGCTTTTTGATATGATACTGAAGCGGATCATGGCGCTGAATGAAACCATTTACGTGCATGGCATTGATCTGCATATGCTCTGTTTCCCTGAAATAATGGTTCATTTCATTTTTCTGGGGATTTACTGGTGGTGCGTGCATACCAATAATCACAGCCCCTGTTCCATTCTGGTTCAGCGTTTGGCGAAGCATATTGATATCTGTATCATTCAAACCTTCCGAATCGGGATTAGCATCTAAGAAATTCTTTTCCGATTCGCTTAAGAAACCAAAAATGTATTTTAGGCTGTCTTTTGCCGAAGCGCCCAGAACTCCTCTGTCGTACTTAGTATCTAACATAATCAACCTGTTAATACCCAGGTTAACCACATACGAATTGCGGCTATTCAACCGGCGCTGATAATATCCTAATTTATCTCTTCCTATTGCCACTTTCGATGCAGCATCATTCATATCATAATATACATTCTTCCCTCCCTGTATGGCCTGTGCTTCTTTAAGCAATAAGTTGAAAGATGAAAAATTCTCTATCACCTTATTTCCCCAGGGCCATAGATCAAAGCTGCCAAAATCGGCTGCATCCAGATCTGCGACCAGGTCATAAGCATTGGGCCTGTAATCATGGTTACCTAATGTTGTAAATACAGGTACCTGTAATTCTTCCTGCACCTTGCTTGCATTTACCGGGTAAATAGCTTTATCCGGGTAAGGTATTTTGCCCATAACAAGTTTCTCGAAAAACACAAAATTCCCTCCACCTTCCCGGTCATCATCGTTTTCAAATATGTAGTCTATTAAATCCCCGGTGAGTATCAATCCATCTAATACGCCCAGCGAATGTAATTTGTTGGCATATTTTATCAAATCTCTGAAGTCATCATTCGGGCTGTTAAATTGTTGTACGGCATCTGCAAAACCCGCATTATATAATTTTTGTCTGAAGCTATCAATCCTGCGGCTTACATGCAGATCTGTTGCATGTATTAACCCAAAATTGTCCCAGGCATTTCTTGTATATACAGCATGAGGAGATAACATAACCGGCTGTTTTCCCGGAAGCGAAAAAACAATATCGTACAATTGTCTGTTATTGAGCCGTTGCCCCGGCGGCCACACTAATTTAGTGGTAAGCTTCCAGGCTTTAATATTCAATATGTTTATAACTGCTACAGTTGTAGTATCAAACTGAAGCGGAACTAATATGGAAGCCCCTGCGGCACGTAAATTTATTTTTGCGCTCCATAATTGTGATAAAAGACCGGGCAGGTTTTGCTTTATATAATTTGCGGTGGCTTCTGTTACATCCGCATTAATCATAATTCCCGATGGTAGCTCATTGTAATTATCTGTATCCACCAATAATGGGTTTCCCATTAAGGGTATGGAAAGATGTATCACAACCGGTGCCGGCAGTGCGGGCGATTTCCAGATACAGCCACGTTCAAAATAAACCACTTCGCCCATCGGGATAAACTGGTTATCCGAAACAGGATATCCTAAAGTGCTTTGTTCAGCACCCATTTCCCTGTATTTGTTATAAATATCCCCGCTTACACATACGCCTCCATAAATCCAGTAAATAGCGCCCCATTCAAAATAGCTTACAGGATAATAGCCATCCCTTCTTACGGCTGTTTCGTCAGACTTAGGAAAACCCAGCAGGCGTTTGCCCGCACCGGGAGCAATACCCGGCCCATTTAAAGAAAGATACTTGGTTAAAATGCCGCCATGCACTTCATATGTTCCTACAGTATGGTGCCAGTAAATATTGCCATTCTGATAGCGCTGCAGCTTTCCTCCGTAACCCGTATCTGTTTCCGCTCCTGATTTGGCGCCTAATTTAAGCCCTCTTTGTAATAGCTGGTTGTATTTGGTTTGAATATCGCTTGTAGAGCTCATGGTGTTTATTTTATAATAGATGGTCACAAGATGCCTTACCGCTACAATCGAAACTTTGTATTATGAAAGTACTTCATAATACTCCTAAAAGCAACTTTTAGAAATAGCCAATTGTCATACCTACCTTAAATTAGTTATTCAATACAATCAAGGCCATTTGTACAGGCTTTTCTTTTTACACCGGTTGCCCCCGAAAATCCGGTTTGTTGCTTCATAAGCCGAAAAAATGTCATGCAGCTTAAAGCTGCTTTACAACAGCAGCAAAATGAGAGAAAATCCTTAGTTTCGTGCTTCGGTTTATGAAAAAAATAGAACTTGAAGTTGTAGCGCTCTCGCATAGTATTACCCAAACGCATTCCTATGCCGTAGTATTGGGAGAGGTAAACGGTTTGCGAAGGTTACCCATTGTTATCGGAGGTTTTGAGGCCCAGGCCATTGCGGTGGCCCTGGAAAAAATGAACCCCAGCCGCCCGCTTACGCACGACCTGATGAAAAATTTCATGGTTGCCTTTTCTATTGATCTTCATGAAATCATTATTTCCGATCTCCAGGAAGGTATTTTTTTCAGTAAGCTGGTTTGTTCTTCCGATCATGACACGGTGGAAATAGACAGCCGCACCTCTGATGCCATAGCTTTGGCAGTGCGGTTTGGCTGCCCGATTTATACGTACGAGAACATATTAAGCAATGCCGGAATTGTAATGGATGATAAAGGCCAGGCAACTGCCGAAAAACAGGAGGAAACCACAGGCGCAGCGATTACTGATAATACAGGCAGCGACCTGAAAACAATGACCATTGAAGAGCTGAACAAGCTGCTGGAAGAAGTACTGGAAAGCGAAGATTATGTGAAAGCCATTGCCATCAGGGACGAGCTGAACAGCCGTAAAAAGAAATAGCCCCGGAAAAACGGGACAACATTCCACATCTATTTTTCAATATTTATAAATTCCCCTTGATTGTTTTCTCCAACTGTAAGATAAATATTGGGTTATACATCACTCAAAAAAGGGCCGATGGATACCACAACCTTGAAACGGTTTTCCTGCCCCTGCCTTTGTTTGATGTTATAGAGCTAATGGAGGCCGGTACCACAACCATTTCGATTTTAGGTCAGCCTGTTCCCGGCAAAATCGCAGACAATATCATATTAAACGCCTGGGAACTGTTAAAAAAAGACTTTCCATCGTTACCGCCTGTTCATTTTTATCTCTTAAAAAATATTCCTGTTGGGTCCGGCCTGGGGGCCGGCAGCGCTAATGGCGCCTATACTTTGATGGCGTTGAACAATAAATTCCGGCTCAACTTATCAACTGATCAATTAATCAGCTACGCCCTGCGACTTGGTAGTGATTGCCCCTTTTTTATAAAAAACAAGCCCAGCTTTGCTTCAGGCCGCGGCGAAATTTTTGAAGAGGTGGCTCCTGATCTTTCCGGTTATAAAATAGTAATGGTGAACCCCGGCGTTCATATATCCACACCCCTTGCTTTCAGCTATGTACAGCCCAAACCTGCCCCGGTCAATTTGAAAGAAGCTGTTTCCCGGCCTGTTGAAGAATGGAAAAAACTGATAACGAACGATTTTGAAGAGGCCGTAATAAAACGCCACTCTGAAATCGGCACTATTAAACAATCGCTTTATAATATGGGAGCAGATTTTGCATTAATGAGTGGCAGCGGCAGTACCGTATATGGGTTGTTTAAAAAAGATACGGATATTATACTTAATTTTCCGGATAACTATTTTGTAAAAATGCTGGATTTGTAAAAAACATCCCGTTAAAATAAACTATTTCTTCAATATCTTTTACTATATATGACTGACGCTACAATACCTGTTGAAAAAATTGACTCGGCCATTGATACGGCTATTCACTATTTATCGCAGCATCAGCTTCCTAATGGCGAGTTTATTGCATATATGGCACCAGATGAAGCTATGCAGGATCCCTCCTGCTCGTATGAAAGCATGACTTATACAACTGCCCTTATCGCACAATGCCTGCTACCCTATCAAAACAGGCCTGAAGTTGATACTATTCTAAAAAAAGTGACTGCTTTTCTGCAATATCAGACTATGAGAGGAGGTGTTTGGAATTTTTTCGCAAAGTATCACCCGTTATTTAAATTCCTTCCACCAGACACTGATGATACCGCTATAATATCTGCATTATTAAAAAAAAGAAATATAAATTTTCCAGATAATGTTCCGCTACTTCTAAGCAACAGGGCCCCAAATGGAGTATTTTATACCTGGTTCACACTGCATAAAAATTTCAGGAAGTATCCAAAAGCATTTTGGCGGCTTATCGCAAGAGAACTTAAATATCCTGTAAAAATTTTATTTTTTTGGATGAAGGAAGATTTAAAAAGAGATGATATAGGTCCTGTAGTAAATGCTAATATAGTAGCCTATCTCGGATATTCGGAAATAACCAAGCCGGCTGTTGACTATATTGTGGACACTTTAAAAAAAAATAAAGAATCAGACAACTGGTATAAAAATATTTTTATTTATTATTATTTTATAGCAAGGCTGAACGTTTTAAATATTCCTGAAATAGTAGAGATCAGAGAACTATTAATTAAAAAAATAATATATCAAATACACAACAGCCGAACCTATTTTAACTGTCCGTTGGAACTGGCAGTTGGTATTACTTCCCTTTTGATGTTAAATGAGGATGGCCCGTTAATTGAAAAAAGCATGCGCCAGCTTTTATTGCTGCAAACAAAAGATGGAGAATGGGAACGCTATGGATTTTATACTACACCATCGCAGGCCCGTTTCTGGGGAAGCGAAGAACTGACAACCGCTTTGGGTATTGAAGCGCTGCATCTTTATCGGCAATATTTAGATAAAAAACTATCCGGCGGTTCAGATATTAAATAATATATTTGCGCCAATATGTAAGTTTAGCCCTGATTACAATATATATAAAGCTTACGGGTTTTCCAATGATCGCTATTCAAAGAAAGATATCTCATATTAAAAATAATTTAAACTTATCTGAAATTTTAAGTTTAGTTAAAGTTGCTGCTTCCAAATGGCTATACATTTCTATTATTTTAATTTTCATTGAAACCCTGTTTTTCTTTGTTTCCCTGTATATTATGAAACTGCTGGTTGACAAAGTAGCCAGTGTTCAACTGCATTCAACTGCTGACACAGCAGACATCATAAGATACGTAACGCTGGCAGGATGCGCTGGTATTCTATATTTCGTATTGCGCTCCTATTCTGCTTATTCCGTTGAAGTGCTTTCCACAAAAATTACCGAGCATATCAATGAAAAAGTGCATGAACGCGCCGTAGCGCTTGAGCTGTCTTTTTACGAAAGCCCCTCTTATTACGATACATTAAAAAGAGCACTTGATTCGGGATACGATAAACCAGGGCTTGTGGTAACCAGCTTAATAGAAATCGTTAAAAATTGCCTGTCGCTGGCTGCCGTAGCTTCTGTACTTATAGTTATCAACTGGGTACTATTACCCTTACTGGCACTATTTATTTTTCCCACTCTTTTGGTAAGGCTTTTCTATTCTAAAAAATTAAACAGGCTAAGGATTGCCCAAACGCCGTTTGAAAGGAAATCATCTTACTACAGCAACCTGATTACAACCGATACGGCCGCTAAAGAAATCCGCTCTTACGGATTAGGGCAGTATTTAAAAGAAAAATTCACAGCGATCAGGCAGGGTCTGGTAAAAGAAAAACTAGCCATCACCCTGAAACGTACCAAGCTTGAAATTGTAACGACTACCTTATCTTACATAGGTGTATTTGTAAGTATAGGGTTTATTTCACTAAAGGTAATAACCGGCGAAACCAGTACCGGCGATATTACATTATTCCTGGTTGCTTTTCCCCAGGCGTTCGGATTGCTGCAAAGTCTGGCTTCAAGTATCTCAACGGTGTATCAGAACAGCATTTATATCAATAGCACTTTTGAATTGCTGCAGCTTACCAATGGGCTTTATGAAACTGATCAGCCGGAAACTATTCCGGACGGGGACGATGTAAGCATTGAGCTTCAGAATGTGCACTTTTCTTATCCCCATGCAGATAAAGAAGCTATTACAGGTATCAATATTAAAATTCCCAGCGGTAAAATTGTAGCTATTGTAGGATTGAATGGTGCAGGCAAATCAACACTCATTAAATTACTATGCCGCCTTTACGACCCCACAACCGGCACTATAAAATATGGTGGAAAAGATATTAAACTGTTTAAGCCGGAAGAATACAAAAAGCAATTAGGTGTAGTGTTCCAGGATTTTAACAGGTATAGTTTTACTGCAGGTGAAAATATTTTCTTTGGAAACATCGAAAAGCCTTATAACATGGAAAAGATACAGGATGCCGCTAAAAAATCTGGTGCAGCAGTATTTATAGAAACGTTTCCCGATACTTACAATACTATGATGGGCAGAATATTTGATGATGGTGAAGAAGTTAGTATCGGGCAATGGCAAAAGATTGCTTTGGCAAGATGTTTTTATTCAGATGCCCGTTTTCTGATTTTCGATGAAGCATCCAGCGCACTCGATGCTGTTTCTGAAAAAGAACTATTCGAAAGCTTTAGAGAAAGGATAGGCAATCGTGGGGCTGTTATTATAAGCCACAGGCGCTCGGCCATACTACATGCTGATTATATTTATGTGTTATCGGGCGGAAAAATTATAGAAGAAGGCACAGATACTTTCCTAATGCAAAATAATGGAGCCTATGCTGCGTTATTTAATGAAAATATAAATACTGAAGCCGCTTATTAACCATGTCTTTAAACCACCCCAAGAACAGTATTGCCATCATTTCCTGCTGCCCCGATGACTGGGGAGGAAGTGAAGACTTATGGTGCCAGGCAGCACTCGTTCTGAAAACCAAGGGATATAGAATTACGGCCTATAAACAAAACTTTAACCCGCAGCATCCTGAAGTAAAAAGGCTGCAAGATGCAGGCATTCATTTAGTCGGGCTACACAAAAATACCTCTCTAACAAAAAGAACTTTCAAAAAAGTTTATAAAAAACTGTTTGCTTCGCGTATTAACCAGCTTTATGCTCACGGAACATATTCACTGGCTCTCAGGCAGCAATTAAAAAAAGATCGCCCGCAGTTCGTTGTAATCAACCAGGGAATGAATTTTGACGGGTTAAGTTATGCATATCAATGCTTACTGCTTCATATTCCCTATTCCCTTGTTATGCATAAAGCTGTAGAATTTTATTGGCCGCCTTCTTCAGAAAGGACGCTGATGAAAGAAATATACCAGAACGCCAAGCAATGCTATTTTGTTTCGCATCACAATAAAAAGCTTACTGAAGAACAATTTGGTTTCAGGTTTATGAATGCGCAGGTTATATGGAATCCCATAAAATTAAAAAGGGAACCGATACCTTATCCTCAGCAAAGCGAAGTTTACAAATTAGCCTGTATAGGAAGGCTTTTTATTATTGATAAAGGCCAGGATATTTTATTGAGAATACTGTCCAAAGAGCCCTGGTGTTCACGCCCTGTACAGGTTTCCTTTATAGGAAGTGGTACCGATGAGGAAGGACTAAAATCTATGGCAGCGCTATTAAATGTTAAAAATGCCAGTTTCTCCGGCTATCATAACAGCATTGAAGATCTCTGGAAAAACTACCATGCATTGATATTGCCTTCCAGAAGCGAAGGTATGCCCCTGACCGTTATTGAAGCAATGCTTGCAGGCAGAACAGTAATTACAACACATGCCGGCGGTAATTCAGAAATTATTGAAGACGGGGTAACAGGATTTATTGGAGAAGCCACAGAAAAAGACTTCGAACAAAAAATGGAAGAAGCCTGGACAAGCAGAGAACAATGGGAGCAAATTGGGTTAAAGGCCTGTACCTCCATCAATAAAATACTACCCGAAGCACCTGAAGAAATTTTTGCAGCATTAATTATAAAGAACCTGATATGAATAGGAACCCTCTAATATCGGTAATCATTCCTACATTCAACAGAGCTGGCATTTTACCCAATGCTATCAACAGTCTTTTGGCTCAAACATATACAAACGTTGAGATAATAATAGTGGACGATGGCTCTAGCGACAATACCTCAGAAATTCTACAGCAATATAAAAACATAAAATACATTTATAAAGAAAATGGCGGCCAGGGAAGCGCCAGGAACGAAGGGCTCAAACATGCTACAGGAGAATTGATTGCATCCCTGGATTCTGATGATGAATGGTATCCTTTGTTTTTAGAGCGTTGTGTCAGAAAAATGGTTGATGACGATCTGGATTTCGTTTTTGCCAACTGGGACCAGCAGGATCCTGATGGCCGCCTTTGGGATTTCCTGACAGGAGATCCTTTTCTTGCTCTTTATATGCACAAGCTGAAAGATGGTTGGGTAGAACTGAATGATGCTGAATTAAGAAGTCTTTATATCCAGGCCTGCCCTTCTCCGTCCTCTTCATTTGTTACAAAAAAGCAATTAGTGTCTTCGGGATGGAGTACAAAGATGAAGATCGGTGACGACTGGTACCTGTATTTAGATATTATATTATCCGGAAAGCGTAAGGCGGCTTTTACTGTAGACCGGCTCTGGAGAAAAAAAGTAACGGAGATGAATGTTTATGACGGAAGAAAAAGATCCGAGGTTCTGGAGTACCTGTACATTGCTGATACGGCACAAATCTTAAATGATTTTAAACATAAATTAACTCCGGAAGAGTACAGGCTCATGCAAAAAAAGCATGTGTATGGTATGGTAGAGCTGGCAAAACATCACCTGATACGAAATTTCAACCTTGTACAATCCACTAAACTGCTTGGTAAATCATTAACCCTTGATGCCTCGCATACACTATGGAGCATACAGAATGTAATAGCCATTGGTTATAAAAGAAACAGGCAAACGCTCAAAAAAAGAAAAAATGATTCGGGAATAGGAATAATAGCAAATGAAACTAATTAAAGCTTTCAGGCATATTGAATGGTGGGAATACAAGCTACCACCACTTTTAGGTATAGCTTATGCCACCTTGTTATTTAACAACCAAAACATTTTTACCCAGGGGCTATATATTCTTTTAGCTCTTATTTCCTTAATTGCAGGCGCAGTCTATGTAAGCATCATCAATGATATAGCAGACATAAAGGATGATGCGGCAGCCGGGAAACAAAACCGGATGGAAAAACTTCCGCTTTTTGCAAAACTCCTTCTACCAGGGATCTGCTTATTAACAGGTTTATTTTTTATTATTTTTCTTTATTGGCCAGACTATTTATCCTGCCTGTTTTATTCCATCCCATGGATTGCTTTCTCCATGTATAGTTTCAAACCCATCCGGTTAAAGAACAGAGGCATTTTAGGCGTATTGGCTGATGCCAGCGGTGCGCACATTTTTACCAGTTTACTTATGGTCAGCTATATGTGCTTCCGTATCAATCAGCAGGTAAATACGGCCTGGATATGTTTAATAGGTATATGGGCAGCCTGTTATGGAATAAGAGGCATTTTATGGCATCAGTTCCATGACAGGGACAATGATATCAGGGCGCATATTGAAACTTTTGCCACAAAAAGAAACCCTCAAAAATTTAGTAACATTGAATTTGTCATTTTGTCTGTGGAAGTATCTGCCCTGCTCTGTATTTTGTTTTTATTAAACAATTTTCTCGTTTATGTAGGATTTGTATTGTACCTGCTTGTAGTATTTGTCCGGTACAGGAAATTACATAGGACGCCCGTTATCATTATTGCCCCCGAACGTCCTCACCAGATTCTGCTGCAAGACTTTGCACAGGTTTTCTTCCCGGTATCCATATTAATGTATGTAGCTTTTACACAATCTGATGGATGGATTGTATTACTGATACATTTATTACTTTTCCCTTTCAGAACGCTGCAGGTTATTAAAGATCTGAAGAATGGCTTATTGCGCTCCTAATTACCCTAACACACAATCTCCCGCATTAGTTTGTTGAGAGAAGTTTCAAGGCAACCGGTTAAACCCGGATGAACTTTCGAGCACTGAATAATAGTACTGCGTGTAGCAGTAAGCCACCTGAACCGCGAAGGCACATCCAGCAGGGCTATGGGGGAGCCACTTAGTTTATCCCCTGCTGCAATCAGCTCAAAAGCCTTTAGGTTCTTTTGTATCACTTCAAGGTCGGCCTCCCCGTCAAAGCACCGGAGTTTTTGTTCGTTCAAAAAAATACGGCAGCCTATATAAGCGGTCTTTTTGCAAAATATAATAACCCCTGCATTTATAAATTCTTCACGCTCTATACGCGGCACCACCCGTATTACGGCGTACTCATATAAGTGCTGCTCTTGCATCAATAGCCTGGTTTAAAAACAAGTTGCTGTTGTACAGTCTGTAGGTTAAAAAGTCACGGTACACTTTCCGGGTGGCTTCTATATTTCCACCTGTTTCTTCATAAGCCAGCCATTCTGCAGGTAATGCTTCTATGATTGCTGCAATGATCTGGTCCGACAAAATATCCCTTCCATATTCATCAGCCTCTTTCAGTAAAGCCGCGTCCTTTAATAAAACATGGTCTTTAATTAAAGGAAAAGTACTTTTCATTTGCGTTGCATTACTATCCCAGTTATGATGAAAATAAAGACAGGCTCCATGGTCTATCAGCCAAAGCTCTTTATGCCATATCAGCATATTAGTATTCCGGGCTGTGCGGTCCATGTTTGTCAGGAAAGCATCCAGCCATACAATTTTTGAGGCGGATAAAGCATCAATCTTCGTAACAGCCGGATCAAAAGTAACCGCTCCGCTTAAATAATGAAGCGCAATATTTAACCCCTGGCTGGCTTTTAAAAGATCTTGTATCTCTTCGTCCGGCTCAGTGCGGCCAAAGGCCTCATCGAGGCGGGCAAATACAATTTCCGGCACTTTCAAGCCCAGTACCCGGGCAATCTCTCCTCCTATAAATTCAGATACCAGCGCTTTAATACCCTGCCCCGCACCCTTGAATTTTAAGGCATATAAAAAGCCGTCATCGCCTTCAGCAATAGCAGGTAGCGATCCACCCTCCCTTAAAGGAGTGACATAACGCGTAACATTTATGGTCCTGATATCTGGCAAATTATTTTTTGAACTGTAAAAACGCGGGCCCAAACTTACATGAAATTCTTCATTCATGCTTTTTTAAAGAATGGGATGGAAAACTTTATAAAACCGTTTCTTTTGTTTAAAAACAACCTGCCCGCTACAGGAGTAATAATAAATTCCCAGGAGAAATTGGGTGATGGTACTAAAAAGCCTCCTTGCGGAGGCTTTAACTTTCTTATTGCTGAGAAGGGGTTTCACCTTCCTGTGGTTTTCTTTCGGGTTTAGGTATGAGCGCCTTTCTAGAAAGCTTAAATTTGCCCGATTTAGGATCGGTGCCAATCAGCTTCACTTTCATCGAATCGCCTTCTTTCACCAGGCCCTCCAGTGTTTCAAGTCGTTTCCAGCTAATTTCGCTGATGTGTACCAGGCCTTGCTTGCCCGGCAAAAACTCAACAAAAGCACCAAAAGGAACAACCGATTTAACCGTAGCATCATACACATCCCCTACTACCGGTACTGCAACAATGCCTTTGATCCAGTCTTCGGCACGCACTACAGCTTCTTTTTCCACACCAAAGATGCTGATCTCGCCCATATTGTTTACTTCCTCAATATTAATAGTGGCGCCGGTTTCGCGCTGAATTTCCTGTATCACCTTACCACCGGGTCCTATTACCGCACCAATAAATTCTTTGTCAATGAACATTTTTACTACCCGTGGAGCATGAGGCTTCACTTCAGTTCTGGCTTCAGGTATTGCCTTATACATGTGATCAAGAATATGCTGTCTGCCAGCTTTAGCCTGGTTCAGGGCTTCGCTCATCACTTCCATTGAAAGGCCATCTACCTTAATATCCATCTGCACACCGCAAATACCATCCCGGGTTCCGGTTACTTTAAAATCCATATCTCCCAAATGATCCTCATCACCTAAAATATCGCTCAATATCGCATATTTCTCACCCTTAGTGATCAACCCCATTGCAATACCTGCAACATGTTTGGGGAAAGGTACCCCTGCATCCATTAACGCCAGCGAGCCAGCACAAACAGTAGCCATAGAAGAAGAGCCGTTCGATTCCAGGATATCACTTACCACACGAACCGTATATCCAAAATCTGCTTCGGTCGGCATCATTTGTTTTAATGAGCGCATAGCCAGGTTCCCGTGTCCAACTTCCCGGCGGCCCGGGCCACGCATCATTTTTACCTCTCCTGTTGAGAAAGGAGGGAAATTATAATGTAATATAAATTTGGTGTATTTAGAAGCAGCAGCAGTCTCTATCAAAAGCTCATCTAAACCGGTACCTAATGTAACTGTGGTAAGAGACTGGGTTTCTCCTCTCGTAAATAATGCAGAACCATGTGGAGAAGGCAGCACATCTACTTCCATATCTAAAGGACGGATCTCATTTAAAGCACGGCCGTCGAGCCGGATACGGTCATTCAGGATCATATCGCGAACCACATCATATTGCAGGTCATGAAAATATTTTCCGGCCAGCTTTTTCTCAACATCTGTAAAAAGATGCTCTTCTGTTGATTCCTCCTGTAATTTAGCGATCAATTCTTCTTCAAGTGCCTTAAACTTATCGCTTCTTTCATGTTTGGCAGATTGGCCTTTTGCAATTTCTAAAACTTTAGGTCCTGCATAAGCATATACTTTCTCGCGGATAGCTTCGTTCAATACCGGCAAGGTATACGACCTTTTACCGGTTACACCCTTCAGGTCCCTTAGTTCCTGCTGTGCTTTGATCTGGATGCGGATAGCGTCGTGCGCTATACCCAACGCAGTTACCAGGTCTGCTTCTGAACATTCTTCAGACTCTCCCTCTACCATCATCAGGTTCTTTTCGGTAGCAGCTACAATAAAGTCCATGTCGGCATTTTCAAGCTCTGCCCTGGTAGGATTTACTTTGAAAGCCCCATCAATTCTTGCTACCCGTACCTCGCTCAAAATCTCTTTAATGGGCACATCCGACACTGCCAGTGCCGCCGAGGCTGCCAAACAGGCCAGGGCATCCGGTAAAACTTCAGGATCGCTGCTGATCAATGTAACCAGCACCTGAACCTCACAAAAATAATCATCGGGAAAGAGAGGCCTTAACGCACGGTCAATAAGGCGCGAAACCAGCACCTCATAATCGCTCAGCCTTCCTTCACGTTTAAAAAATGATCCTGGTATACGGCCTGCAGATGCGAATTTTTCCTGGTAATCCACTGTTAACGGGAAAAAGCTTTGCCCTTCCTTAGGCTCTTTATTGGCCACTACAGTAGCCAGCAGCATGGCTTTACCCATAGTAACGGTAACCGAGCCATCCGCCTGGCGGGCAAGACGGCCTGTTTCTATTGTAACCTCACGGCCATCGCCGATATCGAAGGTCTTTCTGATTGGTTGTTGTAACATAAAATCGTTTTTGAAAATTTTTTTTAAAATATCAGGCAAGCAGCAGCACTGTTTTTTTTGGCTGACGGTGCGGCTGTATTTCTGCTATCAACGTCAGCTAAGGTATTACCCGCATGCTAAAAAGCGATGGTATAAAAACACGTATTCCCAACATCTGTAAATGTTGGGAATACGATAATATGATAAGTCTGAAATATCTGATCAAACCCAGGATATAGAACCAGTTTCCCCAACCTAAGACGATAGGGAAATTACTTTCTTAATCCCAGCTTTTCAATCAATGCACGGTAACCTGTAAGGTTATGTTTTTGTAAGTAGCTCAGCAGGCTTTTTCGCTTGCCTACCAGCTGCATAAGGCCGCGGTGCGTGGAAAAATCTTTTTTATTTTGCTGTAAGTGAGCACTGATCTGGCTGATACGCTCTGTCAGTTGGGCTATCTGCCCTTCAATAGAGCCTGTATTAGCGGCGCTTCCGCCAAATTCTTCAAAAATTTTTACATTTCTTTCTTTTGTAAGTGGCATACTGTCTTTTTTAAAAGGTCATCCTGTTTTGTATCCTATAATTTAAGGCGGCAAAGGTAGGGTTTTAAATGTAAAATATAAAATATTAAACTATAAATTTTGAACAGGACTTATTCTTTTAAACGCAATACTTCACCTTCAGGACCCGTCAATTCCGTAGGGGAGTTTATTTTAAATTCATAGTAGGTTCGCCCGATATGGTCTACTTTTACTTTCACCTTCTTTCCTTTTACCCGGTAAGTTCCGCTTCCCACTATATCGCCGCTTCCCGGATATAATCCTGCAAAACCATTAGCTTTCAGCTCCAGGTGCATAGGCCCGGCACCTGCTATGGGATCACGTTCGCCTCCCGGATCTACCCAGTTAACCTGTTCAAAGTACATATCCTGCTTTACATCCAGCGCTTTTTTACAACTGGCAAAACTCAACCCTATCATCAATAAGAAAATAATTCTTTGCATCATTCCATGTTTATAAGCCAAATATTAATAAGACGACTTTTTTTTACCCAACGCAGCACCCATTAAAAAACTTCGGTCTTAAAATAATATTTTGTTAGCGGCTTTTACTGGTGAGAGTTATTATACATTATTTTTGAGCGAAACAAGTTACAACCAAAAAAATACATAAAAAAGCCAATGAATACATTTTAAACAGGCGCTGATTATGGAACTTACACAAGACACAAAAAATATTCTCGGCTTACAATTGCCCACTGATCCGCGCTGGGTAAACCTGGCTGAAATTTCTTTAGAAGCCATTCTGACAGATCACGCTTACTGTGAGCAGAAAGCAGCCACCAGTTGCATCACGATCATACAAAAATACAGCGATAAAGAGAAGCTGGTAACAGAACTGGCGCCCATTGTAACAGAAGAGTGGGGGCATTTCAGGCTTGTGCTGCAGGAACTGCACAAACGCGGCCTGAAGTTAGGCAAACAGCGTAAAGACGAATACGTGAATGCCCTGATTCACTTTCAAACCAAAGGCGGACATCCTGATGACAGGTTCCTGGACCAGCTCCTGATGATGGCTATGATTGAGGCCCGCAGTTGCGAACGTTTTAAACGCCTGAGCGAAGGATTAAACGATCCCTATCTTGCCAAATTTTACCGCCGTTTTATGGAAAGCGAAGCCGGCCATTATACTTTATTTATAGATCTCGCCGAAACCTATCTTCCCAAAGAGCAGGTGCGTGCCCGCTGGGCCGCGTGGCTGGCACACGAAACAGATATTATGCAGGAGCTGTCGCTTCGTGGCGACAGAATACATTGAGCCTGTCGAGTGGGAAATTGTAAATCTCAAAGAACAAGCGGCGGATCAGAAATTTTTAAACTCGAAGAAGGAACCAGTGAACAGAGCACAGGAAGATCGTTTTCTTCTAATCCAGACCAAATACTAAACCTGAAATCCGACATAAGCACCTCTTTCCCGGCGTGCCTACCCGCGGTTACAGCCCAGCATCCGCCGTATGCAGCTTTTATTTATCTGAACCTTCTTTAACTAAAGCCGCAATCAGCAGCTTCCTAAATAATTGTTAAATAAACACTTAATAAATTTTTTAAAAAGTTTTTTATTTTATTAATAATTATATATATTTTTATATTTAGTTTGTATTATTATTAAGGGAAAAACTATAGCGAATGATTGCTAATGTCATTTCTAAAAAACAAAAGTTTTATAAGGAAATTTTAAAGCACCTGTTTTTTAATAAGCAGCTGTCCTGTGCTGACCTTAGCAACCTTATCGGCAAAAGCATCCCGCTCACCACCCAGTATTTAACCGAACTGATGAGTATGAAAATGGTGGTAGAAAAAGGATATGCAGTATCTACGGGAGGACGGCGGCCCCAGACTTATTGTATCCGGAACAGCGTTTTTTATGTAGTAGCGGTAGCCATGGACCAGTTGGTTACCCGTATTGCATTAATATCTAACGATAACACCATAGTAGGCGAAATAGAAAAGTTTGACCTGGTTTTAGCAAACAATCCTAACAGTTTGAACGAACTGATTACGCACCTCCGCACTTTTATCAGAAATACCGGATTGCCTGAATCCAGGATTGCAGGTATCGGGATTGGAATGCCCGGGTTTGTAGATTCTGCAAAAGGCATTAATCACACTTTTTTACCCTGCCCCGATGGCTCCATTGTTAGTAACATACAGCATGCCTTACAGATCCCTGCCCTTATAGATAACGACTCGAGCCTGGTAGGCCTGGCCGAATTAAAATGGGGCGCGGCAAAAGACAAAGAGCATGTAATGGTAGTAAATATCGGGTGGGGAATAGGATTAGGAATTATTTCAAATGGCAAGCTGTTCAGGGGTAAAGACGGGTTTGCCGGGGAGTTTAGCCATATACCGCTGTTTGATAATAATAAAATATGCAGTTGCGGAAAGCTGGGTTGCCTTGAAACCGAAACCTCGATGGTGGTGGTAGCCCAAAAAGGTGCCAGACAGCTCGAAAAACTGCATCAGCCCTCCCTGATAAAAAAGCTGAGTGCTGACCACATTGAGGAATCTGCCAAAAAGATCATTGAAGCGGCCCGCAAGGGCGACAAATTTGCTATAGAGCTGCTTTCGGAAGCAGCCTATCATATTGGCAGAGGGGTGGCTATATTGATTCACTTATTAAACCCGGAAGAGATCATCATCAGTGGTATAGGCTCTTTGGCTGGGAAGGTCTGGATGGCTCCTATACAGCAGGCAATCAATGAGCATTGCATTCCCAAAATTGCAGAACACACAGAGGTCAACATCTCATCGCTTGGATACAATGCGGAAATAGTGGGTGCTGCAGCATTGATCATGGATAATTATGAAAAGCTGCCTGTAATACAGGACAAAGCAGAAAAATTTGTAGCTCAATAATTATATATAAAGAACTATTTGCAATAGGAAACTATTGAAACATCTGTTATTTCTTAAAATCAAAAACAACAAGAATGAAGAAAACAATGCAAAAAATGCTGTTGGCTTTGCTGATGAGCTGCATGGCTATGCTCTCTCATGCACAGCAAAGAACGGTTAGCGGTACCGTTACAGATGAACAGGGCGCACCGCTGGCTGGAGTATCCTACATCGTTAAAGGCACCAATACGGGCGGTGTAACAACCGCATCTGGCGCTTTTAGCGTTGCCGTACCTAACAATACCTCAATACTGCAACTAAGCTATGTTGGCTACCAAACGCAGGAAATTGAAATCGGTGATAAAACCGACATGAACATTACTTTAAGAAAAGACGGCGGCAAGCAGATGGATGAAGTGGTGGTAACAGCATTAGGGATAAAAAGAGAAAACAGAAAACTTGGTTATGGAATGACCACCCTGAGCGGCGGCGATGTGGCTAAAACCAATACCATCAACCCGGTGCAGGCATTACAGGGACAGGTACCGGGCCTGAGTATCGGGACATCGGATGGCGGTCTATTTGGTAATTCAAAGATCCAGTTGAGAGGTGTTGCTTCTTTAAACTCTAACAACAACCAGCCTATATTTGTAATAGATGGTGTGATACTTGAAAACTCCATTTCCAATAACTCCGCTGACTGGGATGGAAACTCAAACGATTACGGGAATATATTAAAAAATCTTAACCCTGAAGACTTCAAAAGCATTTCTGTATTGCGTGGCGCAGCAGCAACAGCGCTCTATGGCTCAAGGGGTATCAATGGAGCGATTATTATTGAAACCAAAAACGGAACAGGTGTAAAAGGCCTGGGAATTTCGGTAAAGCACACGCTAGCCGTTGATCATGTGTACGGACAACCAGATCTGCAGTATGAATTTGGTGAAGGGATGCTGGCAGGATATGTAGACTTTGGCCAAAAAGACGGAAACGGCAACTATTACCGGTTTGATGCCAACCAGTTTTATTTGAATGACAAAGGGATTCCGACTAAAATCGATCACCCGTCCGGTATGGCGTGGGGGGCTAAATTTGACGGCCGGAAGATCATTGATTATGATGGTTCTGAAACCACCTATGTACCTTATAAAAACAACCTGTTAGATGCCTATCAGCTTGGCATAGGTAATACAACATCCATTGCTTTAAGCGGGGGCAACGATAAAGGTAATTTCTATCTTTCCGACGCTTATCAAAAAAGAAACGGCGTTTTACTGGGAAACGCTTTTGAAAGAAATGCCCTCCAGTTCACCGGATCTTATAATCTGGCAAAGTGGCTGAAAGCAGAAGGTTCCGTATCTTTTACCGCTTCTACCGCCGAAAACCCGAGGAACGACCTGTCGCAAAATTTTCTTGATGGCACCTGGATGAACTACTACGATACTAAGAAATATGAACAACAACCGTATTGGAAAGCTTCGCACGGAGGTGTTCCCAACTCGAACTATGGCGATGCAAATGCTTTTGTACCGGGCCGCGCTATTTGGTTTCGCTATAATATGAACAATCAAACACAAAAAGAATACCTGACCAGGCCGGTGGTAAAACTGTCTGCCAAACTCGCCAGCTGGGCAACGCTTGCACTGGAAGGAAACATGAATTATTATACCACAAGGTTTGAGAAAAAAGAATGGGGTGAAGGCTACTTGAACGAAGGCGGCCTTTATCAGCTGTCCCATACAGATGATGTGAGCAGAACAGGTAAGATTACAGCAACATTCAACAAAAATTTTAGCGAAGATATCAGTTCCACTTTTATCGTAGGTGGCGAAATATGGAAACAGGATAAAACAAAAACCGGTTCCTGGACAGATGGCGGGCTCATCAATCCCGGTGAGTTCTTTTTAGGTAATTCCAAAAGAACCGTAATATCAGAAACAAATAATAATGTATACGGCACCAAACAGATCAACTCTGCCTACTTCCTGGCAAACTTCGGTTATAAAGATTATCTGTTTGTTGATGTAACCGGCAGAAATGACTGGTCTTCGTCACTGGTTTATACGGCCGGCTTCGGAAACAACTCTTACTTCTATCCCTCCGTATCTACCTCATGGCTGGCTAATAAAACCCTTAACATGCCCGAATGGGTTAGTTTTGCAAAACTGAGGGCCTCATGGGCACAGGTAGGAAGCGATACTGATCCCTTCTTTATTAACAAGGGCTACAGTGTAGACAAGATAGAACTGGAGAATGGTGTATTTGCATTCACAAACGGGATTGACCCCGTTTATGTAAATAAGGATATTAAGCCTGAAAAGAAAAACTCGTTTGAAATAGGCGCTGACCTCCGCTTCCTAAAGGAAAGGTTAGGCATTGACATTTCTTATTATAATGACATCATCCGCAACCAGATCGGTACTATTCCTATTGACCCGATAGTGGGCATTTCTAACCTGATCACAAACATCGGCACATTACGCAACAGAGGTATTGAGCTAAATATCAATGCAACTCCTGTCAGAACCAGCAATTTTAAATGGAACACCGTATTCAATTACTGGAAGAACAAAACAAAGGTTACTGAATTAGACGACAGCTACGGTGAATATAAAACATTGGGCGGCGATATCGCATACGGTAATTTCAGAGTGGGCTCTGTAGCTTACAGAAACGGGGAATACGGCGTGCTGATGTCCGATATCTTACCGGCCGTATGGAAATCGGACGACCCTCAGGACAGCAGGAACGGGATGAAGATCCTTACATGGGTTGATTCAAGACGCGGAGCTTATTATGCAAGAAGCTATGAGGTGCAGCAGGTAGGAAGCATGCAGCCTAAGTTTGAAGGATCATGGATCAATAACTTCTCTTACAAGGCGCTAACGTTGTCCTTCCAGTTAGATGCGAGATTCGGTGGCTATCTGGCGTCCTATTCCAACAGGTATGGAACGGCTTACGGCTTCCTTGAAACTTCTTTAAAAGGAAGAGATGCTGCACATGGTGGCGTAACCTGGACAAGTCAATACAACGACAGCAAAGGGCAGACTTTTGAAGATGGTATCATCCCTGACGGGGTATTTAAAACAGGCACTGTTGTTACTACCCCCACCGGAGCTACTCAAAACGTAGGCGGAATGACCTACCGGGAAGCTTACGAAAAGGGATATATAGAGCCCACACATGCCAGCTATTATACTTACCGGAGTAATGACTGGGGTAATGGTGTGATCAATTCTGATTGGTTCAACGAAGTAAAATACATAGCGCTAAGGAATATTTTTATTGGTTATAACCTGCCGGGCAACTGGTTCCAAGGCATCGGTATCAGGAACGCAAACCTTGCACTGAATATAAGGAATGTTGCTTATCTGTACAATTCACTGCCCAATCACCTGAATCCCGAAAGCTTCAGGGGTACCAGCAGTACCGAATCGTTCAGGGAAAGGAATTTCATCCCATATACAAGAAATTATTCGATAACCCTGGCGCTTGATTTTTAAGCAGGATAGCGTCAGCAATAATAATAAGCAGGCGAAACGATGCATATATATATCTACCCTATCAGGAATATGTAGGCAAAATTCCGTCAGAACATTCAAGAACCCGCCTGCCGGCGAGGCAGGCATAAAAAATATACTGATGAAAAGTATAATAAAAATAGTAACTGTAGGCGCTGTTTTCTTTTTTATCGGATGTAATAAAGACAGGTTTGCAGAGCTAAACTCCAATCCATCCACGGTAACCTCCGCAGATGTGCGTTTTCAAACCACGCAAAGTATCAAGAATATGTACAATGAGGATTATCTGCCGTGGTTCTATAACAATTTTCGATATATCTTTCCCTGGGCCCAGGTTACCACATCGGGTTTAGGAAATGCAGAAACATTCGTTGAGGTAGGCGCAATTTATGACTTCTGGCGCAACTACAACGACCTGTTACCCAACATCATTGATCTGAGGAAGAACATAGATGCAAAAAGTACCGAAGAACAGAAGACGCTGGCAGCCATACGTGCCATCACTTACCCCATTATGATACAGCCTTCCATGGTTTTAAGTGATAATGTTGGCTCTATCGTTTATAAAGAAGCCGGTATAGGATTATTAACCACCCCTCCAACGCTGACAGCCGCCTATGATAACCAGCAAGTACTCTTTGATACATGGCTTGAAGAGCTCAACAAAGCTATCACGGACTTAACAGCAAATGTTCCGGGAACTATTCAATTAGGCAATCAGGACCTGATATACAAAGGCGATTACGGGAAATGGGCGAAGTTTTGCAACCTGCTAAAGCTACGGATCGCAGCGCGGCTGATAAACAAAGACAGAGCGAAGGCTTTACAGATTGCCCAGGAAGTAGCCAATTCTCCAGCAGGTTATATGGATAATCTTACAGAAGATTTTGTATATAACAGGGGGGTTAAATATTACAGTACAGGAAACGGTACCCAGCCCGGTACCGGCGCCAGGAACCTGATAAACTTTTTGGTGAACAATAAAGACCCAAGAGTACGGTTTATATATCAAAAAAACGACTTCAATGCAGAAGTGATACAACAGTTTATAGATCAGAAGAAGCCACTTCCTTCCTATGTGGCACAATATGTTAATGTTGATGGCAGCGGTAATTTTGCAGGATGGAAGAGTTTGGGAGAACCCTGGGTAAGATATTTTGGCGTACCTGTATCACCTCACGAAACATTGCTTTCGGCCAATGATGATTATTTTAAACAAAACACCAGGAATAAAATTGATGTTGGCAATGCGTCCAAAACATTTAGATCTACTTCGTCTTATTCCGAATATATTACCAGGACAAGTATGAACTTTACCTATCCTACGAAGGTAGGAGGAAGGCTGATAGAACAAAAGGATATTACTGCTGGGTATAATGTAGTGTTGGGTTCCTCGGCAGAAACAAACCTTTACCTGGCTGAATTTAAATTGCTAGGCGCCAATCTACCCAAATCTGCGCAGGAATATCTCAACAGAGGTGTTGAACTATCGGTAAAAAGAATGGACGCTATTGCCAGTAACAATAAGCTGCCTTATTATGACAGTGATCCTGTTTATTCCGGAACAGAGGCAACACAGGCTTCCATTAAACTTAAAGATGGTGAAATTACACAACTACTCACTCAGCCGGCATATAACCTGTCTTCAAACGCCTTGGAAAAGGTGTACATACAACAGCTGATCAACTTTGCTCAAACACCGTTTGACATGTGGACACTGATCCGTAGGGCAGGCGTATTTATCAACAACAGCACTGTATTACCCAGGGAAAAATTCTTTGTCACCCAGGGAGGAGCAGAACTAACAGTACCGCGCAGGTTCCCGATAGCAACCCCTACTAAAGCAAACAAGAACTACGAGAATGCTTTAAAAGCGCTGCAGGAACAAGGATTCACCTCTGGTACAAATATCCCTGCTACGTTAAGTACTGAGCGGATATGGTTCGATAAAGAAAATCCTAATTATGGCGAAGGACCTAAATAGCCTTTTCCAAAAGGAGCTGTCTATAATTGTCAGACAGCTCTTTTTTTATTCATAACCGTTGGAGTTACTGCTATACATATTAGGCAGAGAAGTATAAATCCATACCCGGATAATCATAATTATGAATAAAAGTTTTGTTAGTTATTTTAGAAGCCGGTTATAAAGCCGGCTTCATTTTTAATAGTTTTACAATATGCGACCGTCCATACTTCTCCTCCTTGTGTTTTTTACAATATCCGCCCAGGCACAACATCAGGCCATCCACCCCTCCTCTGCCCAATACGAATGGCCAACAGATCCGTTGGTAAAACAAAAATTAGACAAATGGCAGGACCAGAAATTGGGCATGATCATTCACTGGGGCTTATATGCCGTGCCGGGCATTATGGAATCGTGGACCCTATGCTCTGAAGACTGGATATCCCGCGACAGCAACTCTTATTACGGCGATTATAAAAAATGGTACTGGGGACTGCAGAAAGATTTTAACCCCGTAAATTTCAACCCGGAGCAATGGGCCCGGGCAGCCAAAAGCGCGGGCATGAAATACCTGGTATTTACTACCAAGCATCATGATGGATTTTGCATGTTCGATACCAAACAAACCAGCTTCAGCATTGCCAACGGGCCCTTTAAAAATAATCCCAAAGCCGATGTAGCCAAATATGTGTTTGACGCTTTCAGGAAAGAAGGCATGATGATCGGCGCTTATTTTTCGAAGCCCGACTGGCATAATGAGCATTACTGGTGGCCCATGTATGAAACGGCGAATCGAAATAATAATTATGATATAAGAAAATTCCCGTGGCGCTGGGAGAAATTTAAACAATACACTTATAACCAGATCAACGAACTGATGACCGGTTACGGTGCAATGGATATTCTTTGGCTGGACGGTGGCTGGGTACGGCCGCGCGAAACGGTAAATGCTGAAGTATTGAGCTGGGGTGCGCCCATTCCTGATTGGAGCCAGGATATTGACATGCCCAAAATTGCAGCGATGGCACGTAAAGCGCAACCCGGCTTATTGATTGTAGACAGAACGGTACACGGACCATACGAGAACTACCAAACACCCGAACAACGCATCCCCGACCATAAAATTGATAACCCCTGGGAAAGCTGCATGACGCTGGGCAATGCCTGGGGGTATGTCCCTAATGAAATTTTTAAGCCTGCCTCAAAAGTTATTGCCAGCTTGATTGAAATTGTAGCTAAAGGTGGCAGCTTATTACTGGGCGTAGGCCCTTCTGCCGACGGCACTTTACAGCAGCCCGTCATAGACCGGCTTGCCGAAATCGGGAACTGGATGAACATTAACGGCGAAGCGATTTACCATACACGCACCACCCCTGTTTTTAAAGATGGTAATACATTTTTCACCCGGTCAAAAGACAGTAAAAAAATGTACGCCCTGATACCGGTAAAAGAAGGCGAGCCTGTACCATCAGTTGTGGAATGGAGCGGTAACATCCCGGCAAAAGGATCAAAAATGGTTTTGCTGCATACAAAACAACCCTTAAGATGGCGGGTGGAGAACGGCAGGGTAAAAGTTGTACTGCCCCAACCTTTAAACACTGTTGCGATCGCATTGGCATATACGTCTTCATAAGAATCAATCATTTTATATGAGCAAATTTGTTTGCATACTCTGGATTCCAGTGCTCGCATTATCCTGTAATAAAGGGAATAGCCTTGAAAATGACGAACGGGTTCCCTTCCCGGATAACCGTATTTTTGGAGAATGGAAATACACCGAAAATTATGTATCACCCGGTACTATATGGCATTGGGAAAAAGTAGATAACGGAGCAACGCTCACCATCAATGAAAATTACACTTATAAAATCGCCGGAAATGATAACGCAACATACTGGCCTTTTATGATATTGGGCGCGGAAGGAAAGCTGGGGGTGCGTACAAAAAGCATCTGGGGGTCAAATGCAACTTATTTTGTAAAACATGGAACTACAGACAGCGTATTTTTTCATCCTGTACGTATAAATAAAGATACTTTGGAGCTTGCCGGTTTTTGCATTGAAGGCTGTATATACAGGTTTATGAAAATCAATCAGCCAAAATACAAATAGATTTTGTACGCACCCGTTTTTTATGGTTCTTTGCAGTATGGCAACAGAAGTAGGCATCATAATGGGCAGCGACAGCGATCTGAACGTAATGCAGGCCGCAGCAGATATTCTAAAAGATTTAGACGTGACATACGAGCTGACAGTAGTTTCGGCGCACAGAACACCGCTGCGTATGGTGGAATATGCTCAAAAAGCAAAATCAAAGGGATTAAAAGTAATAATCGCGGGTGCCGGCGGTGCAGCGCATTTGCCTGGTATGATCGCCTCCATCACCCCACTTCCGGTAATTGGTGTGCCGGTAAAATCAAGCAACTCGATCGATGGCTGGGATAGTGTGCTTTCTATTTTACAAATGCCCAACGGTGTTCCTGTAGCCACAGTGGCGCTCAACGCTGCTAAAAATGCCGGTATATTAGCCGCCCAGATCATTGGTACAGCCAATGAGGCTGTTGGTAAAAAAATAGAGCAGTACAAAGCCAGACTGGAAAAGGAAGTATTGGAAAAAGTAACCCTGCTAAAAGAGAAAGGCTATACGAACAGCTTCGATTAAACTTCCTCTGCTATAACGAACGCCTGCTCTAAAGCATAGGAATGTTGGTACAGGGCGTCTATGAACGATGGGCCCCAGGCAGCATAATATGGAAGAATATTATCTATACGCTCCTGCAGGTTATTATTGGGAAACAGTTGTTCTTTTAAGGCTTCGATCTGGCGCATAGCGTCAGCATGGTTGCGTTTTTCTGCCCTCATCAGCTTTTTACCCACTTCCACCACCTTTTTTTCAGACTGTTTACGAAGCGCATATATATGTCCTTTCAAAGAGCTATCAATTGAGACTGCCTGTTCGGATAACTTATCGAATAACGACCCGAGAATGGATAGAGAATCGTTAACCTGAACATTATTGTCACTATTTCTTTTTACCCATTCAGCCTGTAACTGTAATTTATTTTTAAAAACATCCTGAGCTACGAATCCGAGCTTCGCTAACCGCTCGCCCTGCTTTTTATCGATCACCAAAAAGGAATTACGTAACACCAGCATCGGATAAGGTACTTTATAATGATTGAATATACCTTTCAGCTCTAACCAGTAAGCCAGTTCGCCGCCTCCGCCGATAAAAGCGATATTGGGCAAAATCATTTCCTGGAAAAGCCCCCGCAAAATCACATTAGGACTAAACCTTTCGGGATGGGAATGCAGTTCCTGTATCAGCTCCTCTTCATTAAAGCTGATATTACTGCCTACCACATGCCATTGCTCCGCTTTTTTTTCTATTCTCAGGCGGGCACCATCTTCTTTTAAATAAAAAAGATTAATGTTTCGGCCATGAGCCTGTACTTTATAGCCCGCTTCTGTTAATTGCTGCGTTGTTTCTTCAACAACCCGGGAAGCGTTCTGATGTAACAGCTCATCTTTGAATAAATCAACAGCTACTGATTTTAATGCGGCGTTATCCGGAATTACCACTACCAGGCCATATTTGCCGAAAAGCTCATTTACAAAACCCAGAGTGGCATTTTGTACCGATTCTCCCCTGGTATAAAATTTCTTTACTAGCGCCATAATAGCTTCACCGTGAGGAAGCACACCGATCTCCGAACTTATCCGCTGAATCAATTGCAGCAGGCTGTCATCCACCTTCATCCTGCCAACAGCTCCTGCCTGGGTGGTTTGCCAGGTAAGCTTTTCCCTGTTCAGCCATATATGACCCAGCTCATCCAGATCAGCATCTTCGCTGCCCATATAATATACGGGTACAAAATTATAACCCGGAAACTGTTCCCTGCAATAAGCAGCCAGCTTTACAGCGTGCAATATTTTATAAATAAAGTAAAGGGGGCCGGTAAAAATATTAGGCTGGTGGGCAGTGGTAATGGTATACGTAGTATCAATTTTCAGCAGCTCCAGGTGAGCAATAAGCGTTTCATGCTTATCCAGATTTTTATACTGGTCAAACAAAGTGTTCACCAGCAAATTCCTGTTTATTGGCTGGATCGCTTTCTCCTTCATACAATCTTCCAGAAATGCTTTCTCAGGAAAATACTGATAGAACGGCCTCAGTGCATCGCGTTCACCCAGGTAATCCAAAACAAGGCCGGAAAAAAAATGAGTTTGCGCATATGGGATACCTGTTGCTTTAAAATTCATACCGCTATTGGCTTATGCAATAAAACATTCCGCGAAAATCTATATCAGAATGTTTCATTCGACAAAAATAACAGCCGCTTTATTAGCGGCAGACAAAAACATAAATGAAAATACTATAACATTTTTATATTGAAATAGTTTTTAAACAGGAATAATTCCGGCAAACAAAAAACCACCTGCATGAAGGTGGTTGTATAAAAGAATTACACAACGTGATCAGGCTCGTTTTCGGGTAGCCATAGCATATAACCATAACAAAAGAACAGCGCCGCCAATAGCAAATACAAAACCTTTAAAAGTCCAGTTACCACTAATAGGGATGCCCAAAACCTGTGTGCCTATCCACCCCCCTACCAATGCACCGAGTATACCAATTATGATTGTAACGATCCAACCGCCCGGATCTTTTCCGGGGTGCAAGGCTTTAGCAATAGCTCCGGCAATCAAACCGAAAATGATCCAGGATAAAATACTCATAATTTTAAGTTTAAAAGTTTTTAAATATTTTACTACCCTAAAATACTAAAAACATGCCAAAGCTATCCTATAAAATATTTTATTCACATAATAATGCCCTGTAGAAAAGGCTAAACTATTCGTAGCACCCTGTTTTCCTGCATCATCAGGTCTGCCAGAACTATAGCTGTTGCAGCTTCTACAATAACCGGGGCTCTTAAAGCCACACATAGATCATGACGCCCCTTAACAGAAAAATCTTCCATAGTGCCGGTATCCCAGTTCAGACTGTGCTGTGCTTTGGGAGTAGAGGCAGTAGGTTTCACCGCTATTCTGAATACCAGCTCATTACCATTGGTTATTCCTCCTACAATACCTCCTGCATGGTTGGTGGCAGTGGTGCCCTGCATATTTTCAATAGCATCATTATGCTGGCTTCCAAACATCCTGGCAGCAGCAAATCCGCTTCCGAATTCTACACCTTTTACAGCAGGAATGGAAAACATGGCATGGGCCAGTAAGGATTCTACCGAGTCAAAATGAGGTTCTCCCAATCCAATGGGTAATCCGTTTACGCGACATTCTATAATGCCGCCCACAGAGTCTTTAGCATCGATCCCTTTTTGCAACCCCTTTTCCAGGTCGGCTTCTCCGGCTATCTCAATTACTTTAGCCTCGACAATGATCTCTTTCAACAGCTTCTTAGCGATCACACCGGCGGCCACCAGCCCCGTAGTCAGTCGCGCGCTGAAATGTCCGCCACCCCTGTAATCTTCAAAGCCGCCAAATTTTTTATGGGCTACGAAATCAGCATGCCCGGGGCGCGGGAAGCTGCGCTGCTTTTCATAATCGCCGCTTCGCGTATTCTTATTTTCAAAAAATATCATTACCGGGAAGCCTGTCGTCTTTCCGTTAAAAACGCCGCTCCTGAATATCGGGATGTCATCTTCCTTGCGCGGTGTAGCCCCCTTTTGTGTGCCACCTTTACGACGCTCCATATCGGGCAAAAAATCCGCTACGGGCACATCCAGGCCGGCAGGACAGCCATCAATAACCACACCTACTCCATCTCCGTGAGATTCGCCAAAAATCTGTACCCTGAAAATTCTACCAAATGAGTTCATAATGATCTTATTTAATCTTAATATAATGTACAATGTCAGATGTACGGTGTATGGGACGAACGATAAAGGCCGAAAGCTAAAAGCAGAAAGCCCGAGTTCACAAATCGTGTTAAGTTAAGTGTGAGTTGTCAGTAGTGAATAGTGAATAATTCCGTAGATATACCCACAACTGACCATTCACTACTCTCACTTTAAATGCGACAATTCTTTATGAGCATAACACCGGCAACCAGTATCTAAAACATACCGTACTCCGTACATCTAATCATTTACCTGTTTTGCAACGCTTTTCCAATCCAAGCCACTTCTCACTACTGCACCTAAAGATTGTATATGATCGTAAAAATCAGGATAGGATTTGTTCACTGCATTTGCTTCTTCAATCACGGTATCGCCAGCTGCCCTTAATGCTGCCACTGCACAAGCCATCGCAATACGATGATCGTGCCTGGAGTGCACCGGGGCGCCTTTTAATCCTTTGCCACCATGCACATACATCATATCTCCCTGCAGTTCTACCTGCAAGCTCATCTTGCCAAACTCCTGCTGTAAAGTTATACCCCTGTCGCTTTCTTTATGAGCCAGGCGGCTTACTCCCTTTATTTTTGTAATACCATCGCAATAAGCAGCCAGTGCTACCAACGGTGGGAACAGGTCGGGGCAATCCGTTGCATCAAACTCAAAAGCGTTCATAGCGGTTTTATGCAGCCGGATGCCTTTCGCATCTATAGCCATGCCTGCGTTGGCAGACATCAAGGCTTCGGTGATTTTTTTATCTGCCTGAGTACTGGCCATGCTTAAACCCCGAACGGTGATGTTTCCGGCAATGGCACCGGCTACCAGCAAAAAGGCTCCGCCGCTCCAGTCTCCTTCTACGGTGTAAGCCCCCTCCAACCCTCCTCCAAGAGGAGAGGTTTCCGAAGAACCGTAAGTAAATATAAACTCCTCATAATTTTTATTTTCAGGTACACGAAGGCCAAACTTTTTCATTACATCCAGTGTAAGATCAATGTAAGGTTTGCTTTTCAGGTTGTTCACCTTTATAGCAACCCGGTTATTTCCAGGGGCTTCTAAGTTTCCTCCTTTAAAAGACGGGGACGCTGCTGCATATGCCAGCAGTAACCCTGTCAAGAACTGTGAGCTTAATGATCCATCCACGGTAATATTTTTAGGCCGCAGCGGACCCTGGATCACCAGTGGCAGTTTCCCCTGGTTAGACTGTATATTTACTCCAACCTGGGGTAATATTTCATCAAAAAAATCCATAGGTCTGGTAACCAGGCTACCCTCACCATTAATAGTGATTGTATTACCGGTGAGCGCGGCCAAGGGCGTAAACATACGGATACTTAAACCACTTTCCCCGCAGTTAATAGTCGCCTCCGAAGCTGCTGTCAGGGAGGAGGCTTCCTTGTCAGCCCTGAAACCGGAACTATCAATTACAATTTCTTCGTTACCTTTTTCGATGGTGGCGCCTAATGCTTCAATGATACCCATTGCGGCTTTATCATCGTTACTATGTCCGGGATTATATATTACCGATTTTTTCGTTGCCACTAAAGCCGCAGCACAGGCACGCTGCATCGAACTTTTAGAGGCAGGCGCCAGTATATTTCCTTGTAGTTCTGACGGAGAAATGGTTATTTTCATTTTTCTTATTGTATTGCATTTACCGCCCGGAGGCGATTACATAATATATGCGAGGCGAGCCTGCCTGGTAGTGGATGCCGTGCATCGTTTCATTCAATAATCCTTTCGCAGAGCAATTTTATAATTTATTAATGATCTTTTCCAGGTGTTTCAATGGTAGGGGGAACACTACCGCTTTACCTATCTTTTCCAATAACACAAAATTCATTTCTTTTTGCACACGTTTTTTATCCATTGCCAATACCTCAAAGACTTTTTTCGCATTAAATTCAATAGTAACCGGCAACCGGTATTGTTCTATCAATGACCGAACTTTTTCTTTGCCGCTAAAGTCAATTAACTGTTCCGAGATCCGGCTGGCGTAAACCATGCCAATAGCTACTGCCTCGCCGTGCATCAGGCCATACTGCGTTTCTATGGCATGGCCAATAGTATGGCCAAAATTCAATAAACGCCTGTCTCCTTTTTCAAACTCATCTTTTTGCACTACCCTGGTTTTGATCATAGCGTTACGCTGAACTAAATCAGCCGTCAGTTGTTTATCTTTTACATAATCCTCCAGGTCGTGCTGCTCTAATTGTTTAAACATGGCGGCATCTTTAATGCAGGCATGTTTAATGATTTCAGCAAACCCGTTCTGCCATTCTTTCTGCGGTAAAGATTGCAGCAACGAAAGATCATGCAGCAAAAAAGAAGGTTGCCGGATAATGCCCACCATGTTTTTATACACCCCTACATCAATGCCATTCTTACCGCCAATAGAAGCATCTACCAAACCCAAGATGGTTGTAGGTACAAATCCGAAAGAGATACCACGCATGTAAACCGATGCTACATACCCTGTAAGGTCTGTAATGACACCGCCGCCCACTCCTACCAAAAGAGTTTTCCTATCGGCTTTATTTTCTATGAGCTTTAAAATAATTTCATCAACAGTAGATTGGTTTTTATGCGCTTCCCCTGCGGGGATCACAATGGTGTTAAAGCCTTTGAATTTGCTTTCGTGGGCTTTAATTATATTTTGATCTGTGATAAGAACAGTATGTTTCTTATCAATCATTTTACCCAACTCCTTTAAAGAGCTGTTGAAGTAGAAATCAGTTGATGCATTAGAAAACTTAAATGTATTATTCATTAAAAAAACTTATCCTAAACTATTTAGTATATAAAAAATACCCGATCTATATTAAAAACCAGAGACTGTTACTTTTTCTTGACATATACATACTTAATATTGTACCAGGCAACTTTATCATTTGTATTTAGTATATCACTTATGCTCTTAAAAAAAAGAGGGTTATTATTAAAATATCTTTCATTGTTTACCATTCCGTCATCATGCCCATTCTCAGCAAAAAGTAATGGTGGAGTTGATTTTTGAATACTATAGAAACACATATAGTGTGCTATCGTATCTCCCTTCTGATGACCGTACAATTGCCAAGAATCTGCATAACGATTCCATTGATAAATTGTATCGTTGCTCTTTTTAAACCGAAAATTATTTTTTTCATACTTATACGGCAGTTCAAAAATGGAATCTTTTTGAACTGCCAAATTATCATAATATCCGTCTTTAAGCTTAGTTGCATTCCAAAATAACTGTGGAGATGAAGTTGATGTTATATCAATGCCACCTCCCGGGGATCCGGCATAAGCTTTAAAATCCACAACTTCTTTCTTTAAAAAAACATAATCAATTCTCACTTCATTCTCAGGCAGTGGCTTTGTTTCAGATACGCCACTTCCATCATTTTTAGTGCATGAAATTAAGGCCAATAAGACCGAAATCATAAAAACCCAAATAGGCCATCCCCTTTTCATATATTAAATCTTAACGAATCAGGATTATGCGTCCAGCACCTGTTTCTGGCGGTTGATGCTTTCCAGGTGCACGGCATCTAAATATTTATTTAAGAAATCACGGCTCAGCCCCAGCTTTTCGCCCCGGGCAGCTGTTTTTTCAATAATCTCCTGCCAGCGGCCTGGCTGTAAAATAGTAATATTATTATCTTTTTTGTACTGCCCGATCTGGTCTGCAATTTTCATACGCTGGCCCAGTATCTGCAGCATCTCATCGTCCAAATGATTAATTTGCTGGCGCAGCTTTTCCAATGCCTGGTGGTATTCATTATTATCGATATCCTCTTTTCTCCAGATGATCTCCTCCAGCATTTCTTTCAGGCGGGCAGGAGTAACCTGCTGCTTGGCATCGCTCCACGCGTTATCCGGATCAATATGGCTTTCGATCATTAAGCCATCGTAATCCAAATCAATGGCTTTTTGAGAAACTTCCATGAGGGTATCGCGTTTGCCGCAGATATGGGATGGATCGTTGATAATGGGCAATTCAGGGTATTTCAGCTTCATTTCAATGGCAAGATGCCACATAGGCGCATTGCGGTACTGGGTATTTCCGTAAGAAGAGAAACCACGGTGAATAAGCCCCAGGTTCCTGATCCCGGCCCGGGCGATCCGCTCTACGCCTCCGGCCCATAGCTCCAGATCGGGATTGATCGGGTTCTTGACCAAAACAGGTACATCTACACCCCGTAAAGCATCGGCTACTTCCTGTACACTAAATGGGTTTACAGTGGTACGGGCACCGATCCAAAGGATATCTACATCAAATGTCAAAGCATCCTGAACCTGTTTTCCTGTGGCCACTTCAACAGCAGTGGGCAAACCGGTAAGCTGTTTCGCTTTTTGCATCCAGGGCAGGCCTTTAGCGCCGATCCCTTCAAACATACCGGGTTTGGTACGGGGCTTCCAGATACCTGCACGTAACACATTAACCTTACCGGTTTCGGCCAGTTGACGGGCTGTTTCCAGCACCTGCTCTTCGGTTTCTGCGCTGCAGGGCCCGCTTATAATTAACGGACGCTTGGCCCATACCTCTTTCAGTGTTTTTTCTGTTGTTGCTTGCTGAGTGCTCATTATCATTTATTATTGATGTTATTTAATAACCGGAAGAATTTGCTTTGATTTTTATTCCTTATCTGGCGAAATACTGAAGATTATTCAACTATTTCACCTTCCGGCAAATGTACTTTTTTATTTAATGATTCTGTTTATTTTGTTGGCATCTGTTATGAGAGCCTGTAAATTTTCCTGGTCGCTGCTGGCTATATAGTCCTTAAACCTGGTAAGCTGGTCAATATGCTCTGTTAATACATCAAGTATATTATCCCTGTTCTGCAAAAAGATAGGTACCCACATAGCCGGGTTGCTTTTGGCAAGGCGAACAGTACTTTCAAAACCTGCCGAAGCGATCTGAAAAATAGCGCTTTCCACTTTTTCCTTCTCCAATACAGTGTTGGCCAGTGCAAAAGATGTAATATGTGAAATATGGCTCACATAGGCAACGTGCAGGTCATGAGCCTTGGCATCCATATCCACCAGGCGCATGCCTATTTTGGTATACATTTTTTCTACCCATTCCACAGCATCGGCATCACTGTCCTTCCTGTTACATATAATAACCGCCTTCCCTTCAAAGGCCCCGCGTACAGCAGCTTTGGGGCCACTATACTCGGTACCCCACATGGGATGGGTAGCTACATAACGTCCCCGGTTAGGATGATGTTGTACGGCCGTAATAACGTCAGATTTTGTAGAGCCCAGATCTATCACTATCTGGTGAGTGATTTTATCCAGTACTTCTGGCAGTAAGCGTACCTGTACATTCACAGGCACGGCCATCACGATCACATCGGCTTCCAGTATCGCTTCGTCTAGTGGTAAAATTTCATCTACCAACTCATATTCCAATGCCTGCTCTGCATGTTTCTGGCTCGCTTCTACGCCAATCAACCTGGATGAAAGTTTTTTTTCGTGCAACTGCAACGCCATCGATCCGCCAATGAGCCCTACCCCTATTATCGCTATTTTTTTCCTGTTGTTCATTTTATGAACCATGATTTATGTGGTTAAAGATTACCATGGCAACTTTATCAACATTTAAACTTTAAACTTTTCTGCACTCTATCAATCGCTTCATCAAATCTTTCTACCGAGCCGCAGAGGCTTATCCTGATATACCTTTCACCGGCGCTGCCAAAAATACCACCCGGTGTAATGAACACATCAGCCTGGTACAGTACTTCATCTGCTATTTCATAGCAGTCTTTATATCTCGCAGGAATGCGTGCCCAAACAAACATTCCCACCTGGTCTTTAGAATAGGTAGCGCCTAACAGGTCCAGCAACCTGAAAACTTTTTCTCTTCTTTCCCTGTATATAGCATTTACTTCGTCGTGCCATTCCTTTCCTAAAGTCAGGGCTTTAGCTGCAGCAAGCTGCAGGGGCAGGAACATACCACTATCCATATTGCTCTTAAAGCGAAGTACTTCATTAATCCTGCCTGCTGCGCCGCAAAGCACGCCTACACGCCACCCGGCCATATTGTGTGATTTGCTCAACGAGTTCAGCTCGATCACCACATCTTTTGCCCCCTCAACGCTTAACAGGCTAACCGGCTCTTCGTTCAGGATAAAACTGTAAGGATTATCATGGATAATTAAGATACGATGTTTTTGGGCAAAAGCTACCAGTTGCTCAAATACTTCCATAACAGGCTTCTGACCGGTAGGCATCTGAGGATAGTTCACAAAAAGCAGTTTCACAACTCCGCTCCCGCTCTCCCCTTCTTTTGAAAAGGAAGCAATCAGTTGCGCTATCTGATCAAAATCCGGCTGGTAATTATTTTCTTCCTCCAGGTTGTAATGGAGACAGGTTCCCCCTGCTATGGTAACATTACTCCGATAAGTAGGATAACCGGGATTAGGTACCAGAGCGGCGTCTCCCTCGTTCAGATAGGTCATGCAGATATGCATAATGCCTTCTTTACTCCCAATCAGGGGTAAGATTTCGGTATCCGCATCCAGTGAAACGCCATACCAGTTCCGGTACCAGTCTGCAAACGCCTTACGCAATACAGGGCTTCCTTTATAATTCTGATACCCATGCACATCAGGTTTTTGAGCTTCTTCGAACAAAACTTTTACTACATCCGGGTGCGGCGGCAGGTCGGGGCTGCCTATGCCCAGGTTTAATACCTTTTTCCCCTGTTTATTCAGCTCATCTATTTCTCTCAGCTTTTTTGAAAAATAGTACTCACCAACGCCCTGTAATCTTTTTGCTATTTCCATATACCTTTATTATAAATACCGTAAATTTTAATATCCTCTGTAAGTGGCGTGATCTTTCGGATCACCTTTTCAAAAGCCTCCATACTGTCAAATTCCATATCTGCATGAAACTGGTATTTAAATTCCGATCCCGGAATGGGGAAGCTCTGTAGCTTTGTAAGGTTCACGCTATGAATAGCGATGACGCCCAAAACCCTCGCCAGCGAGCCTTCTCTATGTATTGTTTGAAAATTTACGGAGGCCTTGTTTCCTGTTTGCGGTGCTTCTACATCTTCGGGCCTTTTCAGAACCAGGAAACGGGTATAATTCTTTTTTAAGGTCTGAATTTTAGGGGCGATTATATTGAGCCCGTAAATATCCGCAGCCAGGCTGCTCGCGATAGCCGCAATATGTTTACTTTTATATTGCGCAATATGCCTGGCGCTTAAAGCAGTGTCGTCGCTTTCTACCAGCTTCCATTTATACCGGTCTAAAAATTCATAGCATTGCTGCAATGCCATCGTATGGGAATGTACTTCTTTTATATCTTCCAACCCTACTCCGTGATTGACCAGCAGGTTCTGATGGATCTGCATATATATTTCTCCAACAATCCTCAGGTTGCTGGCCTGTATCAAATTATAATTAGGTAATATACTTCCTGCGATGGAGTTTTCGATAGCCATGATACAGCCATTGGTCCTGTCTTTGTCTTTAGCAGCAGCTATCACCTCTTTAAAGGTAGTACAACATTCCACGCTTATACTTTTCCCAAAAAAATAATTAGCAGCCTGTTGGTGAAAGCAGCCCTCAACGCCCTGAATGGCCATGTGCGGTATGTTACTTGCCTGTATTTCCGGCACAGAACCGATTTGAACAGCCGTGTCAGCACCTTCATGTTCTACCGGTTTATTATTTAGCTTCTGTTGTTCCATTTTTATATTCTTTACAGCACGCTCTTTTAGAGCAGCAGCCTGGGTTTAGCGACCACTAAAAAAGTCCCGGCTATTTTCGCCGGGACTTCCTATGTTGAGTTTTTTCTGTTTTGTTTGAGTTCAACTATAGCATACCCGGCCTCATTTCAAAAAAGAAGCTAAAATAAAAGCCGGTAAAGAATTTTGCTGTACTCATTGCGGAGCAAATTTATAAGATAAAAATTAATAGACAAAAAAAATTTACACAAATATTGGAGCCTGCTATTTCATTTTAAAGACTATTTTTTTAAACGTAGCTTTTGAGCGGAAGTAAATCCTTCAATCAAATTGCTTATTTTTCCTGCCGGCTCAATCATTAATAATGGAAATAAGCAACTGGATATTTCTTTTTATCATCAGTACCGGCATCGTGTTAAGTATACTGCTGAAAAAGCTTACCATACCTGCAGCCATTACAGGTGGATTACTCAGCAGCTTTATTTACCTGGATACCGGCCTGCCCGGCATTGCCGTAATGGCAGCATTCTTTATTATAGGCGTATGGGTTACTTCGTGGAAACTCGACACAAAGCTAAAAACCGGACTGGCAGAAACCGGCAAAGGTAAACGAACAGTGGGTCAGGTTTTTGCCAATGCCGGCCTGCCTGCTTTTATCGGGCTGGCAGATTGGCTCTGCCCTTTGCTTCAAATTAACGCGCCGGTTATGATAGCATCGTGTTTCTCTGCAGCTACCGCCGATACCGTGTCATCGGAACTGGGAAACATTTACGGGCGCCGGTTCTATAATATCCTTGGTCTTAAACAGGATAAAAAAGGCCTGAACGGGGTAATAAGCCTCGAAGGGAGCTTACTGGGGTTTGCAGGAAGCGGTATTATAGCCCTGCTGTATAGCGCGTTTAATGCCGGAACGCTCAGTTCCTTTATGATCGTTCTTATTTCGGGAACAGCAGGCAATATTGCAGATTCGGTGTGTGGGGCTGCATGGGAGCGAAAAGGATGGCTGAACAATAATGCCGTCAATTTTTTGAGTACTGCTGTTGCAGCTATTATGGCCTGGATCTTGACAATATCATTTACCGCTTTTTGATTTTTTCGGAAATAAATTATGATTTTCTTATCATTTAGAAAGAAGCTCAAAATACCTTATTATATCTGGCAGCTATTAACTTTGTACAGTTGAATACCCTTTGGAAATATTATTTGCTTCTATTAACTGCTACAATACCCTTTTTTTATAGCAGTGCACAAACGGCTCCTGCCGATACTATTTCTATTCCCCCCAGGCCGAGTATGGAGGAGGTCATGAAAGACTGGGGGCCTCTCGATCTTACCAGGGTTCCGGCCATATGGTATGGCACAGACTATAACTCGTTTAAAATGATGCCCTATACGGAAGAGGAAAATATATGGATATCCAAGCTTCCGCCGGCCAGGCTCGAACAGGTAAAACGCGAATATAACCGGCTCCGTAATGCGGTATATGTTTGCTACCCCTATGCAAGAGTGGCAGGAAATACCATCAACCAGATGAACAAGCAAATAGAAGCTACCGGGAATAAGAAAGACAGGAAAGCTATTATTAAAGAGAAAGAGAAAGAACTCAAAAAGCAGTTTGCTGACCCGCTTACCAATCTTTCTGTTTACCAGGGCAAGGTTTTGATGAAGCTGATCAACCGTCAAACCGGAAACAATTGTTATGAAATTCTCAAAGAATATAAAGGCGGCTTAAATGCCCGGCTTTATCAGACTATTGCTTTTTTTTATGGAGGAAACCTGAAGCAGGACTTTAATCTGAAAGAGACCTTTGACCGCGATATCGAAAATTTTGTAAAAGAGATTGATGCCACATGGTATAATAACCCCTACCGCAACCCTGCATATATCAGGCAGTAAACACTCTTTATAATTTCATAAATTTCAAACATCCACTCCAAATTATAGCTAAGTGGGTGCTTTATCCCTATTTTTGCGGGCGTTATAAATTATATTTTAACATGAATTTCAAAAAAGTAAACAACCTTACAGGCTGGGTGGTTTTTGCGATCGCCGCCATTACATACACGCTCACCAAAGAAGCCAGGGGCTCTTTATGGGATTGTGGTGAATTTGTTGCGTGTGCATTCAAATTAGGTATGCCTCACCCTCCGGGTGCTCCCCTGTTTACTTTGTTAGGCCGGTTCTTTATTATCCTGTTTGGCGACAATCCCCAAACCGCTGCCAATGCCGTAAATTTTATGAGCGCATTAGCCAGCGCCGGTACCATTCTTTTTCTTTTCTGGACTATCACGCACTTTGCCCGAAAAATGTTTGTAAAGGCAGGTGAAGCGCTTACCAACCCGCAGCTGATTACCGTAATGGGAGCAGGCGCAGTGGGTGCTTTAGCCTATACGTTTACCGATTCTTTCTGGTACAGTGCTGTAGAAGGCGAAGTGTACGCGCTGTCCTCTTTTTTTACTGCTTTTGTATTCTGGATCATCTTAAAATGGGAGCATGCCGATGAACATGCCGGTGAAGATGAGGCTGCCCGTGTTAACAGCGACCGATGGATCATTTTCCTTTTCTTTATGATGGGTTTGTCCATAGGAGTGCACCTGTTAAACCTGCTTACTATTCCTGCTATTGTAATGATCTATTATTATCGCAGGTTTAAACCCACTACCAAAGGTGCTGTTATCGCGTTCCTTATAGGCTGTATAATTACCGGTATCGTGCAGGTAGCCGTAATTCAATACAGCATGAAAGCGGCGGGCTTGTTTGACGTATTTTTTGTAAACAGCTTCGGCCTGCCATTCTTCTCTGGCTTTGCTGCCTATTTCATAGCAATTGCAGCTTTAATAGCATGGGCGCTGATGTTTAAGCCCGATGTATCCAAAACGAAAATCATTATCTGGACCGCATTGTTCTTTACCCTGGCCTTCTTACCTTTTGCTTTTTCAGGAACGGCAGCCGCTTTTAAAGTGATACTGCTTTTAATTATTGGTGCCGTACTTGGGTATTTTATTAAAACCTCAGCTTTAAGAATCTTAAAACTTTCCCTTTGGTGTTATGCCTTTATGATGCTGGGCTATTTCATGTATTTTACATCCATTATTCGCAGCCATGCCAATCCGGGCATTGATATGAATAATGTGGATAATCCTATTAACCTGGTCTATTACCTGGGCCGCGAGCAATATGGCAGCGCTCCCCTGGTTTACGGGCCTCACTTCGCTGCGCAATACAGGGATGAGGATGGAGATGGAATGGTTGACATGAGCTATGGTGAGATGAAATATACCAAGGGGAAAAACAAGTATATTCCTGCAGGAAGAGATCGCAGGCCTTTGTACCAAAGCAGCGATATGCAGCTGTTCCCACGGGTTTGGGATGCCAGCAACGATCAGGGCCATGCACAGTTTTATGCCGATTGGCTAAGCCTGGATCAGTCCAGGGACGAAAATACAGGTCAGCCAACATATGGAGCACCCAGCTATGGAGACAACCTGAACTGGTTCCTTACCTATCAAACCGACTTCCTCTTCATGCGCTATTTTATGTGGAACTTTGCCGGACGGCAGAATGATCTGCAGGGCTTTGGAAATAAAAGAGACGGCAACTGGATCTCGGGTATCAGCCTGATCGATTCGCCGCGCCTTGGCGATCAAAGCAAGATGCCGGACAGCCTTAAAAACAACAAAGCGCATAACAGGCTCTTTATGCTGCCGTTAATATTGGGCATCTTAGGCTTTGTGTTCCAGCTGATAAGAAATCGCCGGGATTTTATTGTTACCCTGATACTGTTCTTCTTTATGGGAGAAGCCATTGTTATTTACCTCAATGCCCCCGGTAACATGCCAAGAGAAAGAGACTATGTATTTGTAGGCGCTATGTATGTATTTGCCATATGGATTGGTTTATCGGTATTGGCTTTTGTAAGGATGGCGATTGAGAAAACAGATAAAGAGCTTTTCAAAAAAGTATTGATATACGGTGCTACAGCTACCTTCCTGGTTGTTATATTGACCAGCCTTAACGGTACCGCAGGCGGCGCCATTACAGCCAGCGTTGTGGCTGCTGTGCTGTTCGCTGTAGTAGTTGCTGCAGTAACCTACATTGTCAGAGCCGTTTCGGGCAAAGGTGGCAATTTCAGGATGGCGGGCATCACCGCCAGCGCCATTACCCTGCTGGTGCCGGTGCTGATGGCACAACAGGAATGGGACGATCACGACCGGAGCAGGAAAACCCTGGCGCCTGACCTCGCAAAAGACTACCTGGAAAGCTGCGCACCGAATGCTATCCTCTTCACATTCGGAGATAATGATACCTATCCCCTCTGGTATGCACAGGAAGTAGAAGGCATCAGAACAGATATCCGCATCATCAATACCAGCCTGTTGGGTATAGATTGGTACATCAATCAATTAAGGTATAAGATCAATAATGCGGACAGCGTGGATGTGATCTGGAGCCCCGAGCAAATAGAAGGTCATAACAGGGAATACATCCGCATTGGCAGGCAGCAACAGGGGCAAAACCTCGATCCTAACGCTTATTACCCCTTATACGATATAATGAAAGATTACCTGGGGCAAAAAGTAACAGATAATGACGGTAATGACGTAGGCCCTAATACCATGCCATTTAAAAAATTCTTTGTACCTGTGGATAAGGAGCTGGTTTACAAGAATGGTACCGCTACTCCCGCAGACAGCGTTTTAGACCAGTTGGCATTCGAGGTTCCTTCCAGCGCTATTGCCCGCAATGATCTCATCATGCTGAATATTATTGCTACCAATAAGTGGAAAAGGCCTGTTTACTTTACAGCTGCTTATGGCGAACTGGGCTTTGGACAGCACCTGCGCAAAGATGGTCTTACTTACAGGCTGGTGCCATTTGCAACTAAAACACCGCAGCAAAACTGGGTGACTGATCAGGCGATGAGAACCATGAGAGCCGGCGGTTCATCTGTAAAAGATAATAACCTTACGGCTATTTACGATAACCTTAAAAAATTTGAATTTGGCGGTGCCAATAAAAAAGGCGTTTATTTTGATGAAGTAAACAGGCAGTATCTGCTGAATATCAGGGCCATCTTTGCTGAGGCAGCAGGTAATCTTGCTGATGCAGGGAAAACAGACGAGGCAGTGAAGCTGTTGAATAAGGAAGCTGAGGGCATAGACCCTGAAAACCTGCCTTATGGAATGGCAAGCCGTTATAACCAGCACAATCAGACCGGTATATTACTTACCGAAGCCTACTATAAAGCGGGTAAGCTGGACCAGGCAAGGAAGATTGCTGCCGATATACGGAAAGACATGAACAGTCAGCGGTCTTATTATAATTATCTTAAAACAGAGCGGCCTGAATATTTTGCCGGGCTCGAACATACTGAGGTAGTGCTAAACGAAATAATGGAAGAAGTACTGAACCAGGTAGAACAGCAGTATGATCCTTTAAAAAAGGCTGCTAAAAACCCGGCACAGGAGCTTACCCCTGAGCAGTTATTAAATGTCGCAGACAGCGCAAAGAAGGCTGCCGGTAAATAAAGAAAAACGCATGAAATAATACAGAGGCTGCTCTTAACCGGGCAGCCATTTTTAATGGACAGATGACCGATAACAGGGTACATGATGGATTACCAATCATTAAGTATAGAAATGCTATACTTTTTATTAATCTGCTCCCGAACCGGGAACGGTGTCTGCATAAAACTTTGACCCTTAAACCCTGGGCCTCACCTATTCACTGCCTCCCATTCACTATTCAGCTGCACCCTTTCAACTTATCAACTGGTAAAGTGTTATATTTAGGTATGCGCGGATTTCATTTTTCAAGGTTCGATATCGACCAGCAGGGCAAACCGCCTTTTGATAAATTACTTGATATCTTCATGCAGTTACTCACCTATACCAGCGGTGATGTGGGCGAAGCTTTGCAATGGTTGAACCAGTTAGACCAGGAATACCGGCTTACAGACGGGGAATATGGAATAGGCGACTTTATGGAAGACCTTAAAGAGAAAGGATACATCACCGAAGACCAGCAAAAAGGAGAAATAAAGATCACGCCCAAAACAGAACAGGGCATCCGTAAAAAAAGCCTGGAAGAAATTTTCGGAAAACTGAAAAAAAGTAAACAGGGAGATCATAAAACATTCAGGCCGGGGCAGGGAGACGAGATCAATCCCGAAACCCGGCCCTTCCGGTTTGGAGATATGCTGGAACAGATCGATTTTACAGAATCCATAAAAAATGCGCAGATTAACCATGGCATAGAAAGCTTTTCGCTGCGCGAAGATGATTTAAGCATCCGCGAAACAGACTTTAAGACCCAAACCTCTACTGTTTTAATGATCGATATCTCGCACTCTATGATCCTGTATGGCGAAGACCGCATTACCCCGGCTAAAAAAGTAGCTATGGCACTAAGCGAGCTCATCACCACACGTTATCCCAAAGACACGCTGGATATTGTGGTATTTGGTAATGATGCATGGCCGGTTGAAATAAAAGATCTACCCTATTTACAGGTAGGGCCCTATCATACCAATACCGTTGCCGGCCTGGAGCTGGCCATGGATATTCTAAGAAGAAGGAAAAATCCGAACAAGCAGATCTTTATGATAACAGATGGTAAGCCCACCTGCCTGAAAATAGGCAAGCGTTATTATAAGAACGCTTTCGGGCTGGACCGCAAAGTGATCAACCGCTGCATGAACCTTGCAGCGCAATGCAAGAAAAACAAGATACCTATCACAACATTTATGATAGCCACCGACCCTTACCTGCAAAGATTTGTACAGGAATTTACAGAAATGAACCACGGTAAAGCCTACTTTGCTTCTTTAGATAACCTGGGAAGCTTTATCTTTAAAGATTTTGAGAGTGGGAAGTCGAAAACCCTGATTTAACGATTTTTTGGATTAATGGACGTATCAAACTTCAAATACAAAGACCTGACTGAAAAAATCATTGGAGCCGCAATGCAAGTCCATTCACATCTTGGAAATGGGTTTAAAGAAATTATATACCAACGAGCTTTAGCAATAGAACTGGACTCCCTACAAATTGAATACAAGCAGGAATATCATATACCCATTTATTATAAAGAAAAACAAATAGGAAAAGGACGTGTTGACTTTTTCATTGAAAACAAGGTAATGCTTGAAATAAAAGCGTTTATGCAATTAGAAAATACTCATCTCCGTCAGGCTAAAAACTACCTGGAAGCCTTCAACCTACAGGTAGGGTTGCTTATTAATTTTGGCGGTACCAGCCTCGAATTCAAAAGAATTGAAAACTTCAAATTCAAAGAAAATAACACAAAAAATTTGAATCATTAAAATCCGGTAAATCGTGGTAAAAACTTTAGGTGAATTAAAAAAATCGGGTTACGAACCCAAATCCATAAAAGAAGAAATAAGGCAAAATCTTATCAGCAGGCTAAAGAAAGGAGAAACCACTTTCCCCGGCATTGTAGGTTATGAAGATTCTGTAATTCCCGAAACAGAAAGGGCCCTGTTAAGCAAGCATAACATACTGTTGCTGGGTTTACGCGGACAGGCTAAAACACGGATGGCCCGCCAGATGACGGAGTTGTTAGACGAATATATCCCTGTTGTAGCCGGCAGTGAGATCAACGACGACCCGTTCAACCCCATTTCAAAATATGCCATTGATCTGATAGCAGAAAAGGGAGACGGCACGCCTGTTGACTGGCTGCACCGCAGCCAACGCTATGGCGAAAAGCTGGCCACACCCGATGTTAGCGTAGCGGACCTGATCGGGGATATCGATCCCATTAAAGCCGCTAACCTGAAGCTAAGCTTTGCAGACGAGCGCGTATTACATTACGGCATCATTCCGCGCAGTAACCGCAGCATCTTTGTAATAAACGAATTACCCGATCTGCAGGCTCGTATCCAGGTGGCACTGTTCAATATACTGGAGGAAGGAGATATTCAGATACGCGGTTTTAAATTAAGGCTGCCGCTGGATATCTTGTTCGTATTCACCGCCAACCCCGAAGACTATACCAACCGTGGCTCTATTGTAACCCCATTAAAAGACCGCATCCAAAGCCAGATATTAACGCATTACCCTAAAACACTGGAGCATGCGCTGGACATCACCGACCAGGAAGCTTTTGTGCACGGCGATGTGGTAGAAAAAGTAATGATCAGCGACCTGGTAAAACGACTTATTGAGCAGGTAGCATTTGAGGCGCGCAATAGTGAGCTGGTTGATAAGAAAAGTGGTGTAAGTGCCAGGCTTACCATTTCCGCAAGGGAAAATGCAGTAAGCGCTGCCGAAAGGCGGGCACTGATAAATGGTGAAAGCACCACGCAGATATGGATCTCGGATCTGTCAGGCATTATCCCGTCCATTACCGGAAAGGTAGAGCTGGTATATGAAGGGGAGCAGGAAGGCCCTTACCAGGTAGCCATGAATCTCGTGGACAAGGCCATCCGTACCCAGTTCGTACAATACTTCCCTGATCCTGATCAGCTAAAAAAACGCCGCAATACCGGCAAACCTTCATCACAGCAAAAAGCAGAGGAAAACCCATATCGCTCTGTTATTAACTGGTTCGATAAAGGTAACCAGCTCAACATCCCTTTCAATACAAAGGACGAACAGAAGCTGCAACTGCTTTATACAGTTGACGGGTTACACGCTTTGGTAAAAAAATATTTTCCGGGCGCCAATGAACTGCAGACGGGTTTGATGATGGAGTTTGTGCTGCATGGACTGGCCTCTTACTCTGCTATCAGTAAAAAGCTGTTTGAAACAAAAATTGAATTTAAAGATCTTTTTGGAAGCATGATGAATATGGATCATGATGACGATGAAGCGCAGGATTTGGATGAAGATGATATGTAATATTAAGTTAGCGTAAGTTGTCAGTGGTGCAGTTGAGTGCTGAAACAGACCGTAATACTCATGCACAATGTTCAATAATCAATTCTCAATACAGCAGATTTCACATATAGCTATTATTTCAGCTCCATCTCTGCTATTACCGGCAGGTGATCAGACAAGGCATTAACAGGCACTGTATATTGCTTTATTTTTTTCAGGTGGGGCTTTCTTATAAAAATATAATCAATCTTTTTTGTAGCAACAGGTGCGGGAAATGTAAAAATATTTGCAGCGTCAGTTTCAGCAAAATATTCTTTAAGAAATCTTATTTCCGGGGTATTAGGTTCAGCATTCAGATCTCCCGTAAAAATTACAGGTATTTTTTCCTGCTTAAAACAAGTAACTACTGCTGCAGCCTGCAGCATCCGTGAAGAATCGTCCAGAGCAAAATGGGCTGATGCCAATTTTATTTTTTTATTTTCCGGCAGTTGTATAACAGCAGTGATCATTGCGGTTGAAGGGTTTTTATTATTAAGCAGGGGCATTCTTTTATTTTCCACATTTTCAATCGGGTAACGTGAAAGGATGCCCATGCCATAGGCACCTCCCTGGTAAGCAAAATGCCGTACAAAGGCATAATACATACCGGTTATGCCAGCCAGCTTTTTCATCTGGTCCACTCCTTTTGTACGCAGGCAAACGCTGTCCACTTCCTGTAATCCCACAATATCTGCCGCCGAACTTTTTATAAATGCGCCTATCTCTGCTACACGGTCGCGTTCCTCTTTATCTGCACCATGATGAATATTATAACTCATTACCGCTATGGTTTGTGCCACAATAACCTGTGTGCAACCACAAAGAAGAATAGTAAATATGAATTTCAGGAAAAGCATTTTACAGAAATTTTATTGCCATTCAAAATCATCAGCCCTGGGCATATCGGCATGAGCAGCCACAACAATTGGCGGAGGCGTGCACAGCTTTCTTTTTATGGTGTCCATCCATGCCCCGTCCATATTAATAACAGCAGAAATGACCTCTTCGTTTTTTATGATCGTGTGCCTGATGGAAAACCTGCTGAGATCTTTACGGGCTTTCGTAAGCTCTAAACGGATGTTCACTACATCTCCCTGCCTTATCTCCCTTCTGAATAAACATTCCTCTCTGAAAATTACAGGCCCAATGTGCAGCTCCTGCATTTTTATAGCAGGCAAACCCTTTTCCCGCAAAAATTCAATACGGCAAAATGCCCCCCAATCGTAATATACACTATGCCTTACATGTGCATTAACATCCAAATCAGACCATCTTATCTGTACCTGCATTATATATCCCATACGTACTTAAAATTGAGCATGCAATTATCAGTTCCATAACAATGATACAACTATTTTTGCACCTCCCGGAGAGGTACTCCGAACAATTATTTTTAATTATGAAGCAGTTAAGTATTATCAGTTTATCATTAGTTCTTACCATGAATGCCTTTGCTCAAACAAAAGCAAAACCCAAAACCACTACGCCGGTAAAAAAACCGGTTGTAACACAAAATGTGAATACCCAGGCTCCTTTAAAAAATCTTGCGGACTCTGCAAGCTATGCTATTGGCCAAAACATTGCGCAATCTATCAGCAAAGATCTGAAAAGTCTGAATAAAGATGCTTTTCTTCAGGCCATAAAAAATATTTTTGACAGTAAAGCGCCTAAGTTCAGCGAAGAGCAGCTACGTTCCATTCTTACACAGTTTTCGCAGCAGGAGCAGGAAAGCGAGGCTAAAGCCACGATTGATACGGGCCGCGCTTTCCTTGAAAAAAACAAAACCAACCCTGGTGTTAAAACTACTGCCAGCGGCCTGCAATATGAAGTAATAAAAGAGGGAACCGGCGATAAACCCGGCGCCAGCGATACAGTTGTCTGCAACTATAAGGGTACCCTGACAGATGGCACACCATTCGATAACTCTTACGATCGTGGAGCGCCCTTAACCATTCATGTATCGAATGTGATCCCTGGCTGGACAGAAGGATTACAGCTGATGAGCAAAGGCTCAAAGTATAAATTTTATATTCCCCAGGAACTGGGTTATGGATTACGTGGCGCTGGCGATATACCTCCCGGCAGCACTTTAATATTTGAAGTTGAACTGCTGGATATTAAAAAAGGCGAATAGCAGGTTCAAAAATGAAATTGCTCTAATTTCAATATCCAGGAAGGTCCAAAATCTGAAAAGCAGGAGTGTTTGATTACTGGTCTATCATGTGGGCTGATGTACATCTGTCTGGACATTTCATGCCCGTTTTTGCGCTTACTATCTGCCCCGGTTATAATAAACATACAGAAAAAGAATAAAATCAGCGGCTGGATTATCCGGTTAGATATTCCTTTTCCGTTACATTTTATTAACCTGTCTACAAATACAGCATTCCTGGCCATCAAGCTACTTTTTTCCAATTTTACAGACGTGGAACAGTATATAAAAATGATCCAGGATAGGTTTTCTGAAAACTGAAGCTATAAAATTCCTTAATTCAGGGCAGATCCTTTTTATTAAAAAAATTACACCTAATTAAATGACTAACAAATAATTGAACACTTCCTATCAATAGGATAATTCTGTAATTCATTACAGCTAAAACTCGTGTTTGTACCCGATACGCTGTACTTTACTTCCGGAAAAAATCCTGATTACCTGATATATGATCACAAACAAAAACTTCTGCCGGAATTCTATAGCTTTTATCTTTCTTTTTTTAGGAAGTACTGCCATTTCACAAACGATATTATGCCCGCAAAACAAAGAAGTAGACCAATTAATTGACAAGGGAATTGGATATACAAAAGCCGGAGAACCGGAAAAAGGAATTGAGGTACTAACGAAAGCAATTAATATTTCTAAATCATCAGATTGCCGGCATGGGGAACTTTCCGCCAGGAAAAACCTGATGCTGCTTTACGCCCAGGCTTATAACTATAAAAAGGCACTTGAAATATCGGAAGAGGCAGAAAAAATTGCCCAGCAGCTTAAAGATTATCCCGTTTTATCTACCCTGTACACAACAAGGGCTACGTTATATGTTAATTTAGGTATGTATAGCGAATCGATCCGGCAATACGAAACGGCGCTTACCTATACGGAGCTCATTAAAAATGAAGACAGCAGGCAGTATAATCGTGGATTTATTTATTATAACCTTGCCCCTTATTATCAGGACACTTCCCTGGAAAAATCGATAGAATACCTGAAAAAAAGCAAATATGAAATTGAAAAAATAAAAGACAGCAGCACCACCATTTCTTTGAGCAAAAAAAAGGATATGCTGGTTTCAACGAATATGAATCTTGGCACTTTCTATTACCTTAAAAGAAACCCGAAAAAAAATCTGCGCCTCGCAGCATCTTATTTCATGGCAGCCTTAAAAGATGCTGAGAATGACCGCTACGAAATACGCCCCGATTCTAAAATTGATCTTTTTGAAGCGCTCCTGGAATTTTACTACAACACAAAGGATTATGAAAAAGCCATCCATTACGGTGAAAAAATGCTTGATCTGGAAAAATCTTACCACATGCCGTACAACAGGAGGGTTTGTTATATGGTGCTGGCAAAATCTTATCTGGGAACGGGGCAAAATGAAATCTCCCAAAAATACCTGGAGTTATATTCGAAGCTGAACGATAGTATTAATACCGTAGAAAAAAAAGCCGTAGAAGACCCGGTACGGCAGGTGATTAAAAAGAATGAAAAAAGCTATTCCCAAAGGATAAAAAATATAAGTGTCATCGTTGGCACGCTGGTTCTGGCCTTGCTTCTTACAGGCCTCATAATCTGGAAGCACAAGAAAAAAAGGCTTCACAGGAAATATGAAGCCATTATTGATCACCTGAAAACGAACCTGTCGGAACCGCAGGAAACCCCTGCAGCACCATCGCAACAGCAGGTACCCGAAAAAAATATGCAGAGATCAGTAAATATCTCCAAAGAAACAATTACACTACTACTGAGCAAATTAGATAAATTTGAAAAATCCAACAGGTTTATAAAGCCGGAGGTCAATTTTGCGTATCTGTCCAATTACCTGGGAACGAACTCGAAATACCTGAACGAGATTTTAAAACAATATAAAGACAAAACCTTCAGCCAGTACATTAATGACCTGAGGATTGATTACATCACCCAACTTCTGTATGAAGAGCCAAAGTACAGGGAATATAAAATAAGCTACCTTGCTGAAGCCTGTGGCTTCTCTTCCAGAGCGATTTTTGCAATTGCCTTTAAAAAGAAAACGGGTATCTCTCCATCATACTTTATAGAGCATCTGCGATTGCGGGAATAAAAAAGCAATAACGCTTGCGTTATAACCGGCTACATACAATCGTATGCTTATTCTATCAGTGATCGCAGGCTCCTTAACAATCAGTTCTGTTGCTAACTCAATACTTCATGCGTCTGCTTTACCACACCCATTACAAAGGTGCTCTGCACATGCCCCACGTTCTCTACCTGGCTAAGTTTGTTTACATGAAAATTGTAATACGTCTCCATATCTTCTGTAAGCACTTTCAGCAAAAAATCGAATTCGCCCGAGATACTGTAACATTCCAGTACCTCCGGCATTGCCAGAATGGATCTTATGAATTTTGAACCGGCAATCTTATTATGTTCCCTCAAAGATACATGGCAGATCACCATCAGCTTTTTACCTAACCTGGCAGCATCGAGCATAGCCGCATAACGGGTAATAATCCCCGACTGTTCCAGACGCTTGATGCGCTCATGCACGGGCGTGGTGCTTAAATGTATGGTATCTGCAATTTCTTTTACAGTAATACGGGCATTTTGCTGAAGCATCTTCAATATGTCAACATCTTTTGCATCAAGAGCAGGGGCCTGCATAGTTACTTTTTCTTTTGCAGCTTTATTTGAGTTCATGGAATATGATTATACGCTAAAAGATACTCAATTTATATCATTTTATCCTGAAATATTAATTTTAACCTATTATTTTATCCTATGAGGTAATTTTGCGGCCTGGTTCATAGCTTACAATTCATGGATCATATACAAATATTAAATCTTAAATAAGAAATATGTCAACCGTTACAAAATCCCAGATTGACTTTGACCTGAAGTACAAGGTAAAAGATATTTCATTAGCTGAATGGGGTCGCAAAGAGATCCGCCTGGCCGAAGCTGAAATGCCCGGCCTCATGAGCATCCGCCAGGAATATGCCGCTTCCCAACCGCTGAAAGGAGCGCGTATTGCCGGCTGCCTGCACATGACCATTCAAACAGCGGTGCTCATTGAAACTTTAGTGGCTTTAGGCGCTGAAGTAAAATGGAGCTCGTGTAACATTTTTTCTACGCAGGATCACGCTGCTGCAGCTATTGCTGCTGCCGGTATTGGTGTATTTGCATGGAAAGGGCAAACACAGGCAGAAGCCGACTGGTGCATTGAACAAACCTTGTTCTTCGGTAGTGCCGACCGTCCTTTGAACATGATCCTGGACGATGGCGGCGACCTTACCAATATGGTACTGGATACCTACCCAGAGCTGGTTCAGCATGTAAAAGGCATCAGCGAAGAAACTACCACCGGTGTGCATCGCCTGTACGAGCGCGTGGCAAAAGGTACTTTGCCTGTGCCTTCCATTAATGTAAATGATTCTGTAACCAAATCCAAATTTGATAATAAATATGGTTGTAAAGAGTCGCTCGTTGACGCTATCCGCCGTGCTACTGATGTAATGCTGGCCGGGAAGATTGCGGTTGTAGGTGGTTATGGAGATGTAGGAAAAGGCTCTGCAGCTTCATTAGCCGGCGCCGGCTGCCGCGTGATTGTTACTGAAATTGACCCAATATGTGCCCTGCAGGCGGCAATGGATGGTTTTGAAGTAAAGAAAATGGTCGACGCGGTGAAAGAAGCGGATATCATAGTTACGGCTTCCGGCTGTCGTGATCTGATCACTGCTGAACATTTCAAGGCAATGAAAGATAAAGCCATTGTTTGCAACATCGGTCACTTCGATATTGAAATTGATGTGGCATGGTTAAATGATAATTATGGCAATACGAAAGACACCATCAAACCACAGGTTGATATTTATAACGTGGAGGGAAAAGATATTATCCTGCTGGCAGAAGGCCGGCTGGTGAACTTAGGTTGCGCTACAGGTCATCCCAGCTTTGTGATGAGCAATTCTTTTACGAATCAAACTTTAGCCCAGATCGAACTATGGACTAATCACGATAAATATGAGAATAACGTATATGTGTTACCAAAGCACCTTGATGAAAAAGTGGCACGCCTTCACCTTGCAAAAATCGGGGTGGAACTGGACATTCTTACTGATAAACAAGCTTTGTACCTGGGTATTCCCAAAGAAGGCCCGTTCAAACCCGAATTATATAGATATTAAATTAATTATCAATATAATAAAAAAATGAATATGTTTTTGTAAACAATTAATTTACAAATCATTAAGTCCGCCCTAAAAGGCGGACTTTTTGTTATAAAATTGTTATAACCTGAAAAAAAATACCGGTATTTTTTCATTAAAAAAACAGGAATAAATAGCTTTGCGCTACACATGAAATTAAGATGGATACATATTATTGCCTGCTTGCTTTTTTTGCTTTTTGCATCAAATGAAATGGCGGCTAGTGTTCGCCTGGTTCATACTGAAAAAAAAGAAATTTGTACCGATTGCGAATCATCCAACACAGAACAAAACCAGGATGCTGAAGAAAGAAGTACTGAGCAGGAGCAAAAATTACCGGCAGATGCCATGTTGATACCGGTGCCGGCAGCTTGCCTTGTTTTTCATAAAACGACCTATAATGCTCCCTATATTCCTGCCATTGAACCCGGTATTATTGTTCCGCCTCCTAAAGTTGGATAACTGGCAAAGGCGCTTTGCACGCATTTATATCAGCGCTGTTTTTACTTCAAATTTTATTTTGCAAAATTCAACCGTGTAGTACGATCCGTATACATCAGTATATCTAAAATTCTATAAAAATTATACAATCATGAAACAATTATATATTGCATTTTCTGCTCTTTTATTTTCTCTTTCAGCCTTCGCGCAGGTAACTGATCCCCAAAAAGTAATCAAATTAGGTTCAGATGCCCATTTTATTAATGAACTGGACCTTGAGCATGGAAAGGAATACGGATTCCTGGCCAAAGACCTACAGGAGCTGTTTCCCTCTTTGGTTAAAGAAAAAAAAGTAAGCGAAAGATTTGGCAAAAATGCCTATCGCACTAAAGTTGTTAAAGTAATTGACGAGAAAGCCTTGATCCCGGCAATGGTATCTTCGCTTAAAAAGCAAAGTATAGAGATCCAGGATCTGAAAAGCAAATTATTAACTATCGAAAAAAATATGTAATTTTTTAAAGCAAGTTCAGAACATTTCTCCGATGCCGTTAAAAGCCGCCTTCACTGGCGGTTTTTTATATCTGCAACCTTTGCTCTTCACTGTACGTCAATTGTTTAAAACCCGTATTATGAGAGCTTTCACCATTTCTTTTCTTTTTTTGATCGTATTAGTAAGCTGTACCAAACACAGGCTTGAAAAATTCAATAACCGGATCGTGGGAAACTGGAGCCTTGTAGAGATCAACACTTTTGGTCTGGGAAGCAGTTATATCGTTTTTAACGGAGGCTCCTTCTCTTTCAGAAGCGATAACAGCGCTATTTATTACGACAGGAATAATGTTGCTTATAGCGGCACATGGTATATTGACGCCTATACCTACACCGACAATGAAGGAGACAGCGATACCGAATATATTTTAAGTATCGATGTGGCCAATGGCAATAGTATCAAGTTCGACAGGCTGGAAATACCCCGTTTTGGAAATGCCAACAGGTTTAAAGCCAAAGTTTATAACAGCATGAACGTGGTTACGTATGTTTTTGAAAGGCGCTAGCCGGGCTATTTGGTACATTTTTAGCTGCATATTATGGTAAAGTGATTATGTAAAAAGACAATAATTTTCATCTTACTGTAAAATACTGTTATGAACCGCATTGTTTTATTTCTGTTCCTGGGAATGATTATACAAAGCTGCTCCTCTTCAAAAAGTACGGCAGCAGCAACAGCTTCCGACATTGAAAATATGCTGAATGAGCAACGATATACTTTTGTGGCACGAACTGTAATACCTACCGAAGACAGCCGTTACAACCCCAGGTTTATGTTTCCGAATGGTAATAATCTGTACCAGCTAACATCAGGTTACGATCTTAAGGTAACCCGGGATTCTGTTATTGCCTATCTGCCGTTTTTCGGGCGGTCTTTTACCGCGCCGCTTGATCCTTCAAAAGGTGGCATCAAATTTACATCTACTGATTTTGACTATAAAAAATCAATACGTAAGAAGAATACCGAAATCACCATTACACCTAAAGATGTGCAGGATATCAGGAGCGTATTGATATCGATTACCCCAGCAGGGTATGCTTATGTACAGGTATTGAGCCTTAACAAAACCCCTATATCTTTTAACGGGATCATAGAACCTGCACCATAGAAATCCATGATTTATAAACACCTGTTGGTGATCCCGGCATTCTGTATTTACAACACATGCCTGTTACTTAAAGAGACAGTTGCAAACGCCTGCAACTACCCTGAAATGTTAAGTAAACGACATTAATTGAATAATTGTTTATTTGCTTTTTTTGACAACTCAGTATCAGGGCAGATCATTTACAGTTAAATAGTTTCTTATAGTTCTGTTGGAATATTTCAATTCTTCTTTTCCACCAGGTACTTCCAATATCTTTTAGGCACATGCTGCAAATGCAGTTTAATATTTTTGCGGGCTTCAATATTGGTGCTTTTAAAATATTGCTGCCAAAGGCGTTGAAATTTTTCATCCTGCTCATCCGCGGATATGGCGATAACAGGTGCAGTCAAGGATTGCTTTTGTTCAGGCGATAAAGTAACTTCCGAAACAGCCACTTTATTATACAATAAGCCATATTTTCTTTTCATATCATATATCAGCCATGGCTGGTCGGCATAGCGCTTCCTGAAAAAATCCGAGATCAGAGGCAGTACGTTAAAATCCGGTTCAATAAGCGCGAAATACATTCCATCACTACTTTTCTGAAAGCGAACAAAGGCTTTCATGCGATGACGTTCGCGGCCCACTTTTTTTAAAGTTTGAGTGAAATACAATACATCGGCATTCCCAAAGTTTTCTAAAATGGTGACGCCTGTCTTAAAAATTGCTGTAATAATTTTGAAGCAAGCACCCCATGCTTTTTTGTCTTCTGATAAAAAAGCCCGGAAAAAATCTTTAGATTTTTCCGTTCCTGTCTTTTTTTGTAAACCGTACTGCACGCGTCTGGCTTTGGCAGGGTGGGTGAATATTTCTCTTTTATCGCTGAAAAAATCTCCTGTAAATTGCTGCGGCGTTAAGGGAATGACATTCCATTCCTCCCTTTCAAAACTTTCAAAAACGCAGCATAAAAATCCTGCATAACTGCCGTCGAATAAATAATACATTTTTAAAAAAGTGTAAGCTGTGCTTCGGGCGTTTTACTTTTATATTTACTGTTGCCGTTTTCAAGAATATTGCTTCTGATAGCTGATACATCCGGTATTCCGAATACAAAAGGAGAATCGGCACATGTCATAAAATGTTTCGCCCTGTTATAAGCGATTCCCATTTTCCGTAGCTGGTATTCGTGCAGCCGCCCGAATTTTCTTGCCTGGATTATTTTCAGGGCCGACTGCCGGCCAATGCCGGGGATACGGATAATCATTGTATAATCCGCCTTGTTTACATCCACCGGAAATAAATACAGATTACGTAATGCCCAGCTAAGTTTCGGATCAATATCCAGATCCAGATGGGTATGCTCCTTATTCAAGATCTCATCCAGCTCAAAACCGTAAAAACGCAGCAGCCAATCTGTTTGATATAAACGGTTCTCCCTGATCAAAGGCGGCGCAGAACCTACCAGGGGCAATAAATGATTATTGGTATTAACAGGTACATAACCGCTATAGTACACCCTTTTAAGCTGGTAGTTTTTATAAAATGTTTTTGCCACGTTCATGATTTCAAAATCCGTTTCGGGTGTGGCACCTATTACTATCTGCGTACTTTGTCCTGCCGGTACAAAAACAGGAACATGTTTGATTATTTTAGATTCGGATCTATATCCCTGGATTTGTTCATTTACAAAAGCCAATGGCTTCTTTACCGACTCGTGGTCTTTATCCGGCGCTACCATTTTCAAACCCGCTTCCGTGGGCATCTCCAGGTTGATGCTCATCCTGTCAGCATACAAACCCGCTTCCATAATCAGGCCTTCACTGGCCCCGGGAATAGTTTTCAAATGTATATATCCATTGTATTTTTCTTCTATCCGCAGCTTCTTTACAATCCTCAGCAAACGCTCCATGGTAAAATCCGCATTTTTAAAAATGCCGGAGCTCAGGAACAAACCTTCAATATAATTCCTGCGATAAAAATTCATTGTCAGCCTTACCACTTCCTCAACTGTAAAGGCGGCTCTTTTTACATCATTACTTTTCCGGCTGACGCAGAATGCGCAATCGTAAATACAATGGTTGGTGAGTAAAATTTTCAGCAGGGAAACACACCGCCCATCTTCTGTGTATGTATGGCAAATACCCGACGATGAAGCATCGCCAATACCACCGGTATTTTTTCTTTTGCTTCCGCTGGAACTACAGCTCACATCATACTTAGCTGCGTCCGCCAATATCTTCAGCTTTTCTTCTATTCTTTCCATTCGAAAATATTATGATTTGCCATCACAAATTTACTAATTTTTTTAGTAAAAAAGAAATTGGGTCTTTATTAAAATTCCTATTGCAATCTTTATATGAATGCATCAACATATTTCTACTTTTGTAACAATGGACATTATATTAAAATATTTCTCTGAGCTCTCAGATACCCAACTGGAACAATTAAAAGCGCTGGAGGAATTGTATAGGAACTGGAATGAAAAGATAAATGTGATCAGCCGTAAAGATATTGACAGTCTTTATGAAAAGCATGTACTGCATTCTTTAAGCATTGCCGCTGTGTATCATTTTAATGCAGGCAGCCGTATTGTAGATCTTGGCTGCGGTGGTGGCTTTCCGGGTGTGCCACTGGCGATATTTTTTCCTGAAGTTCATTTTCACCTGGTAGACAGCATTGCTAAAAAACTAAAGGTGGTACAGGAAGTAGCATCAGCAACAGGCCTGAAGAACATAACCGTTCAGCATACCCGGGTGGAAGATATAAAGGACAAAAAATGTAATTACGTTATTTCCCGCGCTGTAGCGCCGCTGAAGGATCTTTGGCTCTGGAGCAAACCACTGATTCAAAAATTAAATACAGAGAGAAATAATGATACGCCGGCTCCGGGGCTTATTTGCCTGAAAGGCGGCGACCTGGCAAAAGAGATCCAGGAAAGTGGCACCCGTCCTTATGTTACCCCTATTAAAGATATTTTTAAGGAGCCCTTTTTTGAGGAAAAATATATGCTGTATATACCGAAATAGAGCAGGGTTTCCAGGTACATTTTTTACAAAAAATCGATATCTCTCCAATACTTAAACCCAAGCATCTCTCATCAATGAGCGCTGCATCTAATCGCGCCGGGGAACGAAGCGGCGGCTGAACAATCATTTCTCCACCAGCTCTTTGCTGTCTTTGAGTTATAAATCATCCCTGCTTCTTAACTGGCGCTTGGCCTTCTTCAGCTCATCCTGTGCATTTTCGATCTGGTACCGGGCCTCTTCCAGCGATTTTTCAACTTGCGGCTGAAGATCAGCTGCCGCCATTTTTACTTTCCGGCTGATATTATCTATATCTATTCGCGCCATAGCGGTTTCTACGTGCTGCTTTACGTTTTCCACATCTGCATTTTGTAAAGCGGTATTAGCGCCTTCTATTGCATTATCAATGCCTGCCTTTATTTGCTGCATATCTATATCTTCTAATGCCTGCTCTATCCGTTTCTTAATATCTTTTTCTTTCAATTCCTCTTTTACCTTTTCCAGGCGGGCCAGGGCTTTATCAAGCGCTGCTATTTTTTTATCGCAACTGGCGGGTATAGTATCTGTACCATAAAAAAAATCCGTAAACATGTTGCCGGAAAGCGGCATACTCCAGGAAACAAGCATTAAAACAGCGATTATTAAAGTTACAGCTACAATAAGTTTGTTCCGGACTGTGTGGAAGCCATACATAAAGCTTTGATTTAGATGAACGAAATATTTCGTATAAAAATACGATCACATTCGTACTTCTTTAGCTACGGAGATGCTTTTAGCAAAAGTTTAACAGCGTTCATAAAAATTGAAAAATGCATCAGGCCATTCATGTAAGCTTGATGAATCAGCTTTATACAAAAGCCAGGCCTGCATTTATAATATCCCGGATCATATCTATGCGTTTTGTTTGAGCACAAAACGGCTGATAAAAGTAAAGGTTGTCTTCAGAAATTGAAGACAACCTTTACCAGCATTTAATCCTTTCCATTATGCTTCCTGTGGATTCTCTTTGGGGTCTTTTACTGTAAAGAACAGCTTATCCTTTTCTTTATCAAAATCTACCAGCAATACATCACCCGGCTTAACATTCATATTTAAAATTTCTTCTGCCAAAGGATCTTCGAGATATTTTTGAATAGCCCTGTGCAGGGGTCTTGCGCCGAACTGCTGATCATACCCTTTATCTGCCAGGAAGGTTTTGGCATCTTCGGTAAGCTCCAGCCCATAACCCAGGTTCTGGATACGTTTTAACACTCCCTTCATCGAAATATCGATGATACTGAAGATGTTTTCTTTAGTAAGGCTGTTAAAGATCACTACATCATCAATACGGTTTAAAAACTCCGGAGAAAACGTACGTTTCAACGCTTTCTCGATCACTGCCTTATTTTCCTCCTCTTCATTAGCTAAGCGCGATTGGGTAGCAAAACCAACACCTGATCCAAAATCTTTCAGCTGGCGTACCCCGATATTGGATGTCATGATAATGATGGTATTTTTAAAATCCACCTTTCGGCCCAGGCCATCCGTCAATTGTCCGTCATCAAGCACCTGTAATAAAATATTATAAATGTCAGGATGTGCTTTTTCGATCTCGTCTAAAAGAATGACACTGTAAGGTTTGCGGCGTACTTTCTCTGTAAGCTGACCTCCTTCCTCATACCCTACATAGCCCGGAGGCGCCCCGATTAACCGGCTTACTGTAAACTTCTCCATATATTCACTCATGTCTATACGAATGAGCGAATCTTCCGAATCAAAAAGATATCTTGCCAGCGAACGTGCCAGCTCGGTTTTTCCTACACCAGTGGGGCCCAGGAATATAAAGCTGCCAATAGGCTTTCTGGGGTCTTTTAAACCTACACGGTTTCTTTGAATAGCTTTTACTACCTTCACGATCGCTTCATCCTGGCCTATGACCATGCCCTTCATATCCTCGCTCATTTTCCGAAGCTTTTCCGTTTCTGCTTCTACCATTTTCCTTACCGGTATACCTGTCATGATATTAATCACTTCCGCGATATCTTCATCGGTAATAGGATAACGTTTGTGTTTGCTTTCTTCTTCCCATTGTGCTTTGGCGCGTTCCAGCTCTTCAGCCAGCTTCTTTTCGGTATCGCGCAAAGAAGCAGCCTCCTCGAACTTCTGGCTTTTTACCACACGGTTTTTTTCTTCTTTTACATCTTCTATTTTCTTTTCAAGCTCTACAATGTTATCCGGTACATTGATATTCTTTAAGTGCACCCTGGCCCCTACCTCATCCATCACATCAATAGCCTTGTCAGGCAGCAAACGGTCTGTTACATAGCGGTCGCTCAGTTTAACACACGCTTCAATAGCCTCATCCGTATAAGTTACACTGTGAAAATCTTCGTATTTGGATTTGATATTATTTAATATCTGTATGGTTTCTTCTACGCTTGGAGGATCCACAATTACTTTTTGAAAACGACGGTCCAAAGCCCCGTCCTTTTCGATATACATGCGGTATTCATCTAATGTAGATGCTCCAATGCATTGAAGTTCGCCGCGTGCTAATGCAGGTTTGAATATATTGCTGGCATCCAGCGAACCGCTGGCACCACCGGCACCCACAATAGTGTGCATTTCATCAATGAACAAAATAACGTCGCGGTTCTTTTCCAGCTCATTCATAATAGCCTTCATCCTTTCTTCAAACTGCCCGCGGTATTTGGTACCGGCCACCAGCGATGCCAGGTCCAGCGATATTACTCTTTTGTCAAACAACACCCGGCTTACACGCCTTTGTACAATCCGAAGTGCCAAACCTTCTACAATAGCGGTTTTACCTACACCCGGTTCACCGATCAAAATAGGATTATTCTTTTTACGCCGGCTTAATATCTGGGAAACCCTTTCAATTTCCTTTTCGCGGCCTACGATCGGATCAAGATTACCGCTTTCGGCCAGGCGGGTAACATCGCGCCCAAAATTATCCAGAACAGGCGTTTTACTCTTTGTATTCGATTTGGAAGCGGTACCCTTCGGTTGCTGGGCATATTTCTTTTCATCATCAAAATCATCGTCGTTCTCCTCGCCAAACTCCGCACGGGGTTCATTGGATTTTACGATGCCCAGCTCCTGCTTAAACATATCATAATCCAGATCGTACTGGTTTAAAATCTGCGTAGCAATATTCTCCCTGTTTTTTAAAATCGAAAGCATGAGGTGCTCGGTTTCTACCTGGTTACTTTTTAAAGCTTTCGCTTCAAGCACCGTAACCCGGATGACCTTTTCGGCCTGTTTGGTCAAAGGCAGGCTGTTAATATTTGCAATATTTTTGCCTGTTTTGTCTTTTATGGCCAGCTCAATTTCTTTACGGAGTTCGAAAATATCTATATTAAATCCTTTCAGTATTCGTATAGCTGTATTATCTCCCTCACGTATCAAACCAAGCAATAAATGTTCTGTGCCAATAAAATCATTCCCTAACCTGAGGGCTTCTTCCCTGCTGTAAGAAATGATTTCTTTTACCTGAGTTGAAAAATTATTATCCATATTATTGCAGATAAAGTGATTAGTTACAATATTAACAAATATATTTGGTACTGGTTTAGGTTATTTATAATGTATCTATCCAAAATTTAATCCGGCTTTATCATTTCTTTTCAGGAAAAGACGAAAAAATTGGAAATATTTTAAAAATCACCAACCATTTAAAACCTATATGAAAGTTTTCTGTTGGCTCATGAACCGCGAATGAAAAATTTCAGAAAGGCTATTGCGCTGCTTACCGCAGGCAGCTCTTGAAAATATTTATACCATTTACAAGAGGAAATTAGAACTTATTATGCAGGTCAAAATAGATACCAAAGAGAAATTTCACGTCATCACGCCAATTGAGACTGCTTTAACTGTTACAATGGCAGATGGTATTAAGGTAGCATTGCTGCCTTATATAAAAAATAAGGTAAAAAACATTGTACTGGATATGAGCAATATTACTGTATTAGACATGGGGGCTGCAGAACAATTGCTTCATATTCAGCAGGAGTTTTATGAAAACAATGCTTCTTTTGTTTCATGCTGCCTGAGCAGGAAAGCAGAAGCATTTTTGGCAGAAAATGAACTTTTAGAACTTTTAAATGTTGCTCCCACTCAAAGTGAAGCCGCAGATATTGTACAAATGGAAGAAATAGAACGGGAGCTGCTGGATGAAGATCCGCTGGACGCGTAAAAATCTGCAGGTGCGCTAATAAAAAATGGAGGCATTGATCTGTTAACCAATTATTGTTTTAACTTAACCGGTAATTTTTTTAATGTTTGCAGTAACTATACTTGGTAATAATTCGGCGGTACCTGCCTTTGACCGGCACCCTACCAGCCAGGTATTAACTTTGCCGGGTCGTAATTTCCTGATCGATTGCGGTGAAGGAACTCAGATACAGCTTATAAAATACAAAATCAGGAGAAGTAAGATCTCACACATATTTATTTCTCACCTGCATGGAGATCATTATTACGGCCTGGTTGGACTTATTAATTCATTCGCCCTGTTGGGCCGTCAGCAGGAGCTTACCATTATTGCTCCTGAGCCATTACGCCAGATCATCCAGATGCAGCTTGATGCGGCCCACACCACACTTTGCTTTCCGCTGAATTTTGTAACCATTAATTGCAGCGGCACCTTACTTGCTATTGATGGCGTGGAAGTAAGCTGCTTCAGAACGGACCATCGCATAGAATGTTATGGTTTTGTGTTTAAAGAAATTGAGAAACTCCGGAAATTGAATATCAACGCTGTAAAAGCCACGGAAGTTCCTGTAAATTTTTATCATCACCTGAAAAAAGGTGAGGATTATGTAACACCTAATGGAAGCGTTATAAAGAACGAACTGCTTACTTTTCCTGCTGACAAGGCCAAAACATATGCTTTTTGTGCCGATACCCGTTATGATGAGGGCATCCTGGATCACATAAAAGGCGCCGACATGATTTATCATGAAACCACCTACCTGGATGTTTTTGCAGAGATTGCTAATGCGAGGTTTCATTCTACTACCAGGCAGGCCGGTACCATAGCCCGGCTGGCTGGTACCAAAAAACTACTGATCGGCCATTTTAGCAGCCGTTACGATACACTTGAGGAATTTGAAATTGAAACTAGAGAAGTATTTCCGGATACCGATCTGGCACTGGAAGGAGTAAGCTATCTGATGCCGTGAGATGGTTTAGTTGACGGATGACAGATGATAATTGACAGGGGATAAGTTGAATATCCAATTTTCAATACGCAATAATCAACGTTCAATCATGCCTTCAAAACGAAAGTCCAATGAACATCGGGAAATTGAGCATCGATTGTTGATTATTACCTTAAACCTGGAACATTGAATTTTAAACCTAATCAGATAGATAATATAGAATTTATATACTCACAGCTGCTATATATATGAACCCGATGAAAAGTGCGGAAGTCGGAGGTCAGAAAAGCCGGAAAGACCGAAATCAAAAGGGTGTTCCCGAAAATTAAAAGATAGTCATTGTACGATTATTTTCGTACATTAAGAGAGGGTGTCAAATTCATCATTTGTTTGTTGGGTGAGTATTTTTACTC